>JBLMXX010000296.1:0-9106 GCA_050257995.1 Acidobacteriota bacterium
CCGCGCTCGTCACGATTCTTTCTGAAATCGTCCTGCTGATCCCCTTCTATTACAGCGTACGGCAGAACCTGGCATCGATTCCCTTCTGGTCTCTGGTATGGCGACCGGCACTGGCGTGCGGCATAATGGGACTGGCGCTCTGGTGGATGCTCCTGCATGTGGGGTTGTGGGTCGCGGTGCCGCTCGCCGGCGTGCTCTATGGGGTCACACTGATCGCGCTGGGGGCGCTGGGGGAAGACGAGCGTGCGCTTCTGCGGCGGCTGGTACCCATACGGTGGCACGGGTTGGCGCGAATTGCGGAATAAAAAAGAGGGGGCTTTCGTGAAACGTCCCCTCTTGTCTACAACGCCTTTACCGGGTCGAATCCAGGAATACCTTTATCTCTTCTTCGATTCGAATGCGTGGATGGTGCAGTCGACTGCTCGGCACCTTGAGGTTAAAAGTGTCGATCTGCCGATTGAGGTCGGCGGCGCGATCGCGGAAGCGTGCACATATCTGCTCGCGCGCCATAGCCAGCCTCTCGTGCTCGACGATCATCCGGTCGGGCGGGAGTGTTTTTTCCCTTGCCGCGCGTTCCCTGATCCATCGTGCTCGCTCTGCCAGCAGTGAGGCGAGCGCCTTTCGCTCAGTTCTAATCTCTTTATCCTGCTCGATCCATTCCGGCGACATGCCGGCGTCCTTCAGGATTTTATAGGCGAGTTGCCACTCGCGCGGGGTAAAGGGATTCTCGCCCAGGTCCAGGGGTTTCCCTTGCCCGGGCAGATTTTCAAAATCGCCGCGCTCGATGGCTTCGCGGATCTGTTTATCAACTGTGCGCTCCCAGTCACGGAGGGAGCGTTTTTTCTCCGTCAAGAGTCCAATCCCAAAGGAACAAGATTGCCCTTGAATAGCGGACTATTCAAGGGCAATTCGTTAAATTACTCGCCGCTCATTGCCAAGCAATCGCGCGTCGTCGAATGGCGCTTAATACCGCTCGTGGCGCGGCGCGCCGCGGTCACCCCGACCGCCGCCACCGCCACGGCGCTGGCCGGAAAATCCGCCACCGCCACCGCCACCGCGGTCTTCGCGCGGTCGTGCGATATCCACGCGGATCGTCCGGTCGTGCAAACTCTGGCCATTCAACTCGCTGATGGCTTTTTGGGCATCTTCCGGCGATGCCATTTCCACGAACGCAAATCCTTTCGATCGACCCGAATCGCGCTCCGTCACGACGGTAACGGATGTCACGTTCGCAATCCCCGCGAATAGTTGGCGCAAATCATCCTCGGTCGTCTGGTAGGACAGGTTTCCAACAAATAGTCTCGTACTCATGCAATGGTCTCCTGAATGTTAGAGCAAACCTTGAACTTTTCCGACGGAAGAAAGCGCGCCATTCGCGCTAGGTTGGGTTCCCTAGTCTTCTCCTTGTTGCTCTCGCAGACGCTGGATGCGGGCACGGCGGCGACCCTTGCGCTCATCCATACGGCGCTGTTCGCCTTTGGGCACAAACCAGCGGCGGCGCCGTAAATCCTTTAATACACCGCCATCCATGACTTCTTTGTTAAAGCGACGGAGCAGGCTATCAAACGATTCCCCATCACGTAATCTGACTGTCACGGCTGATTCCCTTTCTATAGGATTATTTTAAATTCCTTTACACACAATCGAAACCGCCAAGCCCACGCGGGTTGGCGGTAATGCATCCAGACCTGTGATGCTGCAAAGGTTATAATACCATCTGATCCACGAAATGTCAAATACGCGACGCTCCATTTTTGCGCTCATCGCTTGTCGCTATATTCGCATAAAGCCTGCTTCTCGTCAATAGGGTATTACCCTACTATTGGCGCTAAATCATCCCTACCCGGATTAATATTTCTTAATCTTTCGAGCCGACCGGTTATTTAGCACCGCGCATCCAGAGAGCGAGTGCCCCATCCAGCACGGGTCCGGGAACCCAACCCAGGTTCCCCTGCATGTTATTCCCATCGCCCATGCCCTGAACCACCACAGTGCGTCCATTCCCCTGAAAGGTATTGTTCGTCACCTGATTGTAGGTAGAATCCTTCAGATGTATACCTGCGGTGCCGTTGTTCTGAAAGGTATTACTGCAGAGGCAGTTGTCGTGGGAGCGGTAATCGCCCTGGGGGAGCCACGAGAAAGTATTTCGATCATAATCTTCAGAAAAGAAATACAGCCCCTCGTTGCTGTTGACGACCTGATTCCCCGACACCACATTGTTGTGACTATTGGACGAAATGATCCCGTGATTTTGCATGTTCACAACTGTATTATTTTTGATCTCGGTATCATGCGCAAAACCGAGCCATATGCCGTCCAATCCATTCCGAATCGAGTTGCCATTGACCCGGTTGCCTGTGCAAAAGCCTAGCTCCACCGAGTTGTAGAGCACGGAGGTTATCGTGTTTCCCGTGATCGTGTTATTGTCGCCGCACGGCTGGGCATGCGCCTTTATGAATATGCCGTTCCCGTTCCTCCCAATCACATTGTTATTGGCGACGAGGTTATTGTTCGACCCGCCTTGAAGGACAATGCCGCCGGCATCACAGCCAAAACCGACCGTGCCGGCACCCCAGACGCATTTGCGGATGTTGTCCGCGGTGACATTGTTGGATGCCTCGCTGTTTCGGGTGCCAATGAAGTTAATGCCCCATGCCGAGTTATCGGATGAGGTATTGGCGCGAATCGTTACATTCGCCGAATTCCGCACGTCGATCCCGATTGCCTGATGAACCGTGGTATTGCCAAAGATTTGGGAATCCGACACGTAATTGATCCGGATGCCTCCCCCGTCCGCCGCCCCCAGGAAGATCCCAAACCGTGTAATGGGGTCTGTGTCGTCATAATTATTAGAGCTGTTGTTGTCGTGAATGGCAAGATACCTACCGCTCTCTACGAAAATCCCATACTTGAAATTCGAGATACTGCAGTTGCGCACCTCGACATAGGACGGGGTTTGGCTGGCGAGCAGACCATATTTGCGAATGGCAACTCCAGAGCCGGTGAAATTCGCCCCGCGAATCGAGTGGCCCGCACAGTCCAAAACCACATAACTGGTCTGTACCTTGATACAGTCCCCATTTGCGACGACATCATTCGCCAGGCGATAGTTTCCCGGATCGTCAATCGTATCACATTGGGAGAGCGCCGAGAAACTGCTGGACGTGGGCGCTCGGGTCGGACGCGGAGTAGGCGATAGGACGGTCAGAGTGGCGACAGGGACGACGGTCGGAGCAGTCGTCGGTTTGACGGCAGCGGAAGCCGGCAGCGGGGTATTGCGCGGGGTGAAACTGGCCGATGGGCTCGGCGAGCGCGACGCGGTCGGAGTGGTTGAGGGCAAAGCAACCACCAATGTCGGGGTGACCGTCGCCGTCACGGTGGGCGTACGGGTGGTACTCGCCGTCATGGTGGGCAAAACGATCGATATCTGGGTGATCTCGACCGGCGCCACTTGCTCCTCTGCCATTGCCCGTACCTGGTCGTAACGGTCAATCAGAAATCCAAAGATGCCCATCGCCGCAAGGCCGAGCACCGTCGTCTCGATGACGACTACGAGCGGTAGAGTGCGATCTTTCATCTAGCGCGCAACCGTGTCACCAGCATTTCCTGAATTCTAACACACCCCGCGCGCGCTGTCAATTAATTGAGGATTCCATACCCTGGGAGGCTGCATCCCTCTGCAACAACAGCGCAACATTCTGCCCGCCAAATCCAAAGGCATTGACCATCGCAGTCCGCACAGGTTGATGGCGCGCCGTATGCGGCACATAGTCCAGGTCGCATCCGGTATCCGGATTATCCAAATTGATCGTGGGTGGAATCACCCCGTCCCGGATCGACAGCGTCGCAGCAACGGCAGACAGGGCGCCGGCGGCGCCGATCAGGTGACCGATCATGGATTTGGTCCCACTGACGGCGAGCCGATAGGCATGCGCTCCAAATACATCTTTAATCGCTTGCGTCTCCATTGTATCGTTGAGCGGCGTGCTGGTCCCATGTGCAAAGATCACGTCCACATCCTCAGGCTTGAGTCGGGCATACTTGAGCGCACGAGCCATCGCCCGGCTTGCGCCATTTCCGCTGGGGTCCGGCGCGGTAATATGGAAAGCATCACTGGTGAGCGCACCGCCCGCTACCTGCGCGTAGATGCGTGCTCCCCGCGCGCGGGCATGCGACTCTAACTCCAGGACCAGAATTCCCGCTCCTTCTCCAAAAAGGAACCCATCGCGATCGCGGTCAAAGGGACGGCTCGCGCGCCGGGGGTCGTCGTTCCGTTTGGAGAGCGCCCCGATATTCGCAAACGAGCCGACGAACAATCGCGTTATTCCCGCTTCCGTCCCGCCGGCAATCATCACATCGGCTTCGCCGCGCTCCAGGAGGTGCATCGCCTCCACGACTGCATAGTTGCCGCTGGCACAGGCAAGCGCAGACGTGAGCAAGGGACCTCTGGCGCCGACGGCAATGGCGACCTGGCAGGAAACAGAGTTTGGCATCACCGTTGGAAGAAAGAACGGGCTTATCTTGCGCGGTCCCCCCGCCGAAAGTATCGGGACCACTTCCTCTACGTGACCCATGCCGCCGCCGCCGGTGTTTATGACGATGCCGACATTCTCTGCGTTGGCTTGATCGATCTTTAATCCGGAATCGGCGAGCGCCTCGCGTGTGGCGGCAAGGGCAAGATGAGCCGAGCGATGCGACCGGCGAGCCTCTTTGGCATCCATATAGTTGCGCGCATCAAATCCTTTGACCTCCGCGGCAATGCGGGTAGACATATCCGAGGCATCAAACACTGTGATCGGACCTGCCCCGGAAACCCCGGCCTTGAGGTTGCCCCAAAAGCTTGGAGCATCCAGCCCGATAGGCGTGACTGCTCCCAAACCGGTAACGACAATGCCTTCCATCTCCCCCTCCTCATGTGAGTACTCGACGTGGGTGCTCGCACTGCTCGCACATCACTGCATGCATTCGCGTCTTGCAGACTTTCACCATCTGCATCCCATCGCCATTTATCCATTGGCGCGTGGGTTATCTCACGAATTAATGCGCAATATTGTAATCTATTCGAGTTTCACGTCAATATCCAGAGTAACGGATTGTGCAGTCGTTCAGTTGTAACTTGCAGAGGGCTTGCCCGTCATACAAAGGATGGGTGAACAGAATGGAATCAACCGGAAATCGCTTATGGAATTTGGTGAGAATAACCGTCGCCGTTATCGGTCTGGTGATTAGCTTATTTATCCTCATCAAAGCCTGGCAACTCCGCAAACCGATCACAGACAGTTTAACAGCTGGTCTCGATATGTTCGGGTCAACCCTGGATGCTACCTCGGACACGCTAATCACTTTTCAGCAGACTCTTGACACTACCGATGCAAACCTGGATTATCTCGATAAATTGGCGCAGACGATGTCACAGTCCGTGCACGATACCGCGCCCGCACTAGACTCACTCAAGAAACTGACCGGTAAGGATTTGCCAACGACCCTGCAGTCCACCGAGAAATCGCTGAACGCAGCCCAGGCGAGTGCCAAGACGATTGATGATATGTTGAGTGGGTTGTCACATCTACCCTTCGTTCCCGTGACTCCGTACGCACCACAGACCCCGCTCAATAGCGCATTGGGGCAGATCACGAACAGTCTCGATGCCTTGTCACCTTCACTGGCTGCTCTCAACGACAGTTTGAATACCGCCAGTGGAAATCTTGTGACGGTTGAATCTCAGACTCGGGCACTGAGCCAAAATATCCGGCAGATCAAGAGCAACATTGCTCAGATCCGCCAGGTGGTCAGCCAGTACCAGCAAACGACTGTACAGGCCCGCAATCAAGTGAGGAGCGTCCGATCCGCTCTGCCAGGTTGGATTACCGCAGCAATAGTGGTATTTTCCTTTATTATCTTTTGGTTGATCATTACGCAAGTCGATCTGCTGATCCGTGCATTGGGGCTGGGGAGGCAAAATAGGACAGAGAGAACGATTTCATAAAAGGAGGTGATACCAAGTATGAAAACATCGATAATGTTCCTGCTGGGACTGATGATCGGGGCGTTGACGGCATCGGGCATGATGCTCTTTATGGCACCCATGTCCGGGAAGAAAATGCGTTCGCGCGTCAAGGACCAGGCAGAGGATTTGCAGGATGCGGCGCTGGAGCGCGCAATGGATATACAAGAGCAAGCTCAGAAGCTCTTGCGAAAACAGAACAAGAAACTGACCAAGCAGGCGCTGCGTATGAAAGAAGACGCCCTAGACACCGCCGTTGACCTTCAAGACCGCGGACAAAAGATCCTGCAAGAGCGCACCAAATCGCTTCTGGGCAGGACACGGAAAACTCTGAATCACCTTCAAGGGTGAAATGCAAGAGCCACAGTCGCCTTGACTGTGGCTCTTTTATTACTATCTCAGTTAGATGAATTCTGCTTGTAATTCAACTGAATCTTGTCCTCCGCCACTTCCACCACCGTCGTGCCTCCGCCATCTGCCAGCGCGCCAAAGAGTAGCGCCTCTGCAAGCGGCTTGCGCACCTGGTCGTCGATAAGACGCGACATCGGCCGCGCTCCGAAATCCTTGTGGTAGCCGTGCTCCGCCAGCCAGTCGCGCGCCGCGGGGGTCAACTCGAGCGTGACATTCTTGGGACGCAGAGTCGCCTGCAGTTCGCCCATCTGCTTGTCGACGATCTGTTTGATCGTTTCGGGCGAGAGTGAGTCAAAGCGCACGACCGCATCCAGCCGGTTGCGGAATTCAGGATTGAACAATCTCTCAATCGGCTTTTTCGCCGGGTCGCCGCTCTGCTGGGAACGGAACCCAATGGGCTGGGTCGTCAATTCGCGTGCTCCGGCGTTCGTCGTCATGATCAGGACGACATTTCGAAAATCCGCCTTGCGACCCGTATTGTCTGTGAGCGTCGCATGGTCCATCACCTGGAGGAGAATGTTGAACAGGTCAGGATGCGCCTTTTCAATTTCGTCGAGGAGGACCACCGAGTAGGGTTGGCGGCGCACCGCATCGGTGAGCATTCCACCCTGATCAAAGCCCACATAGCCCGGCGGCGCGCCGATCAGCCGGCTGACCGTGTGTTTTTCCGAATACTCGCTCATATCGTACCGGAGCAGTTCAACGCCCAAGGCACGCGCGAGCACGCGCGCCAGTTCCGTCTTGCCCACTCCGGTAGGTCCAAAAAACAGGAACGAACCGACCGGCTTTTGCGGCAGCCGCAAGCCCGCGCGTGACAGCCGGATCGCGGCGACAATCGCTTCGATGGCGCCGTCCTGCCCAAAGATATGCCGGCGCAGTGTCGCGTCCAGGTCCTCCAACTGGCGGCGATCATCCGTCGACACTGTCTCCGCCGGTACGTGCGCCATCGCGGCGACTACCGCTTCAATGTCTTGCCGCGTCAGCACCCTTTTGCGCTCGCCCTCCGCGCGGATGCGCTGGCGCGCGCCGGCCTCGTCCAACACGTCAATCGCCTTGTCAGGTAGAAAGCGCTCGTTAATATGCTTGGCAGACAACTCGGCGGCAGCGCGCAGGGCTTCTTCGGTATAGGTAACGCCGTGATGCGCTTCGAACCGATCCTTGAGCCCATTCAGGATTTGGACCGTCTCCTCGACCGACGGCTCTAGAATATCGATCTTTTGAAATCGCCGCGCCAGCCCCCGATCACGCTCCAGCGTCTTGAATTCCTCGTGCGTCGTCGAGCCGATGCAGCGCAGTTCGCCGTTCGCCAGCGCGGGCTTGAGCAGGCTCGACGCATCCACCGACCCGCCGCTGACCGCGCCCGCGCCCACGATTGTGTGGATTTCGTCTATAAACAGGATGGCGTTCGGCTTGTTCTCCAGCGCCTTGAGCACGCCCTTGACACGCTCTTCAAATTGTCCCCTGAACTTTGTTCCCGCCAGCACCATGCCCATATCGAGCGCATAGATGCGCGCGTCTTTCAGCAGATCGGGCACATCTCCGGAATGAATCCGCAGAGCCAGCCCCTGCACCATCGCAGTCTTGCCCACGCCCGGATCGCCGACAAAGAGCGGGTTGTTCTTGAGGCGGCGGCAAAGGACCTGGACAGTGCGCTCCAATTCGGCTTCGCGACCGATGAGCGGATCGAGCTTGCCTTGCTCTGCCAACGCCACCAAGTCCGTCGTATAAGCACTGAGCGGATCGCGCGCGGGTCTCTCGCCTTCTTCGTCCTGTGCTCCGGTCTCCCGCGCGCCCGCAGGCGTGCGCTCGATATCTTCGCCGATGCCGTGCGAGATATAGCTCAAGACGGCCAGCCGCGTGACACCCTGCTGTTCCAACAAATAGCGCGCTTGCGAGTCCTTTTCCTCCAACATGGCGGCAAGCAGGTCGCCGCTCTCCAACTCCTCCTGCCCGGCGGATTGGGCATGCCAGTACGCCATCGAGAGCACGCGACCCAGCCCCACCGTCTGCTCCGGCTCGACCGGCACGCCCTTGGGCAGCGGCTGGAGACTCTTGTCCAGGTACGTCTTGACGTCCTGTTGGAGCTGCTTGAGATTCGCGCCGCATGCCTGCAGGATCTCACGCGCACGTTGCTCGCGCAGGAGGGCCGACAGTACGTGTTCGAGAGTAACGTATTCATGCCGCCGCAGGCGGGCATCCGCCATGGCTTCCGCCAAACACTGGCGCAGGGATCTAGGCAAGGTCGGTTCGCTCATTCCGGCTCCATTGTACACAGCAAAGGAAATTCGGCTTCCCGCGCCAGTTCTGTGACACGCTTTACTTTAGTCTCGGCAATGTCGCGCGGATAGACACCCACCAGTCCCAGCCCCTTTTGATGCACGTCGAGCATGATGCGCACTGCTTCGGCTTCGGGTTTGTGGAAAACGTTGATCAAAATCATCACCACGAAATCCATGGTGGTATAGTTGTCGTTGTGCAGAAGGACCTTGTACATGCGGGGTGTATCGACCTTGTGCTGGGTTTCCTGTTGGGTCGAGACGCCCCCCTCTTCATCGGTCCAATTTCGAGACATACCCACATCCGTTCCTGCTCATCTCAATTCCTATTGTATGCAATGGTAGCAGAACCGTCAATGCCAGTACTTCACGAATTGGTCATTTCTACCGGCGAGCAACTTCCGGACACGCAATC
>JBLMXX010000297.1:0-3876 GCA_050257995.1 Acidobacteriota bacterium
TTTGGACAGCCCTTCATTTAAAGTATTGCATGTAATCGAGCTGAAAAGGTTCAAGAATTAGCAGGGGCAGTTCAAAAATTTGCAGGTTTAAGCAACCGGCAGGTCTTTTTGGACAGCCCCCAGTTCATGTGCCACATGTTATGACTCGTGCAGGTTGTCCGTCACTGTTTCTATAGCGTCGCCGGGGACGCCAGGCATAAGGTTATGGTGACTTGTAACGTCTGCTCCAACGAGACTGTTGCCGAGTTGGCAACCGACTTCTCCTAGCCCCTCGCTTTAAGTCGAAGACTCCCGGAGTGAGAAGGAGGAACGAAGGCGGCCGGAGGTTGATCAGCCGCCCGGTTCATCCTTTCGATTTGCGGGCGGTTGGTTTGCGCGTGACCTGCCTGCGGCGCGGCGCCCGCTCCAGTTTGCCGAAATCGCGCAAGATCGCGGGCTTGACGCCGAGGGTCTTTTCCAGGGTTTGCTCTAACTGGCGCGCCTTGGCCGGAGAGCGGCGCTGCATCCGCTTAAGAGCGACGCTGAGTTGCTGCAACTGCTTCAGGACCCGGCCATAATCCGGCGGCGGGTCGGGCAATGTAAACAGGATATTGAAAAACGGATCGACCCGGACGTAATCGTGAATGATCCGGTCCACCCTCTCTTTGCACTTTTGCCGGTCCCGGTAATACCGGGCCTCCCACAGCAATTCCTCGTTATGCACCGTGACCCACTCGATGCCATTGGTTTCGATTTCGGGCGAGACATACTTTTCATGCGCCAGCGCCTCAATGGTCACATCGATATGCCCCACCATCGAACCAAAGTTCATCACCAGCGTGGAGGTAAATGCATCGCCGGTTACGGCGCAACCGATGGGGACAGTCTTGACGGACGTCGTCTTCTGCCCAGGGGCATTCGGCTCGTCTTCCGTGACGCTCGCACTGGGGTTGATCACACCATTGTTGGGAACGTCGACGCCGTTGACGCGCCAACGATAAACGGGCTGGGCAAAACCTCTGGTCGTCGCCACACACGTAAGCACCTGCGGCGTGCGGACAATTTCATAGCTGTAGACATCCACGGGGCAGGTGAAATACGGGCTGACCTTGGCGAGCCCGGAACGGACCCGCGTGGCCGCGCCGGGAATCGCTTTGGCATCCGGCGTGATGGTCACGCGCCGCTGGGAGGGGCCGAGCAGGGGGAACGGGTCGTTCGTGGTCAGGGCCGGGGTTTTGCCGATGGGAAAGTACGGGTTGATGAGGCTGCGGAACGCGGTGATTGCACCCGACTGCCCGACGAGGGTTTTATACGTACTCTCCAACGTGCTGCCGCCCGCCTGGATGATGCTCTCGACACTGTAGCCGAGCTGGTCTTTCAAATAAAAGAGGAACAAGAGCGCCGCGCCGAAGGATTCATTTTTCTTGTCCGATTTCTCTGGATTGGAGATCCAATCGTGGTTTGAACCGTCGCGGTCGGGCAACTGGAGCCAGGTGTTCACCCAGGGGGTGCCGTAATACAAGGCATGCCCTTTGGGGAAGCGTAAGAGCCCGAGGAGTTGGGAAAGCCCTTCGCCGTTGCTATCGCTAGCGGTCCAACTGGCCAGTCCTTTCGTTTTGCGATAGCCCATGAGGACTTCGACGAGTTCGAGGACGAAAAGCGCGCGGACGATTTCGGCGGCATTTGCGTCGTTGTTGTTCCCTTCCTGCGCGTCGACCGTCATCGTCGTGGTGCCGTCCGTCTTATAGCCCTGGTTCCCGGCGCCCGTCTTGTCATTCCCGGTGACGTTGACGATGATGCGGTTATTGGTGCCGAACCCGCCGCTCACGCCGAACCAATTCTCCAGCGCGGATAGCTCGCTTTCGCAAATCGAAAGGATCGCGTTGGCGCGCTTGGCCGAGTTGGGCTTGAGGACGGGGTCGTAAGTGATCGTAAAGTTCGTGCTCTGCAGTGTCTGGGTAGCCACTAACGTGCCCTCCTTGGGTATGGAATGATGTTGGATGTTGTGCATCCTGGCAAAAGCACCTGCTAGCGCAAACCATGGGGCTCGACGTTGAGCGGGGCAAACTAAAGAGGTACTGGCGATGGCGACCCACCGAATAGGGCAGGTAAGGGTCGCCCAAAACAGGCGGCAGTGTAGCAAAAATTGTCCGGGTTGTCCAGCCCCTATGATCCGTTGTTAGTCTCCAATCGAAATACCCCCTTTGAGCACCCAGTAGAAATGTCATCTGCTTTTTGCTTCTGCCAAAATCATGTCGAAACCGCGCGCACATCCGGCAAATTCAAGATCGATTCGCGAAATTGTTGCGGCGTGTGCGCGACGATATATTCGACAATTTCGCGCGCTTGTGTTTTCAATTTAACTGCTTCAGTCCCATTGCCGCGTTCTTTTTCTACTTGGCTCAAGAGCGCGAGAATTTGCCACAGCATCCGACGAGCATTCATTTCAGTCGCGAGCGTTCGCGCTTGATCCAGTGACTCGAGCGCGGCATCCATTTCTCCTTCTTGCCTCAAGGAGATCCCGCGCACGAGTAACAGATCGGGGAGCATCCAGCGGAATCCAGATTGTTGTCCCGTGGAGATGTACGGGTCGACAACGCCACAGGCGCGCGCAGGATCGTTTTGTGCCAATGCCAACTCGCCCTCCGCCAGCCCCATTTGCGCTACCGCATAAAACTGCATGTCTGGGAGCGTTTCAAGCCGACAGGCGGCAATGTCGCCCGCCGCCGCCGCCAGCTCACCACGCAGAATATTCGCGCGGGCAAGCGTGGCATAGCTGCGAACACGAAAGTGGCTAGGCATTGGTCCTGTGAGCGTGAGCCGCGCGCGGCGATCCATTTCCCGCGCCGGTTCAAAGACGCCGAGCATTGCCAGAAACCATGCGAATATTGATGCAGGAATCGCCACATTCATCGCACCGATTGTTTCGGCGTGCTGCAAAAGTTCATTCCCCAGCCGCCATACCGCGTCGAACTCGCCCAGCTCGAGGTGACTCACGGCAATGAATGATTTATTGAAAATGACCCCAAACCCATTCCCGCTGCTCTGCGCTATCGCCGCACCTTCTGAGCCGTACTCGAGCGCGCTCACAAAATTACCTTGGAACACCGAGAGCTGCGCGACCATTCCGAGACTGTCGGCGAGCATCGGTTTGTTATCCAAGGCGCGCCACAGCTCACGTGCTTCGGCGCTCAATGCAACACCGCGCGCGGGATCTGCGCCGAACAGGTAAGGCGTCGATAGATCGTGGAGAATGTAAGCAAGCTGGTCACGCATATCACGACCGCTTGAGTTCAATTCGCGCGCAATCGCCAAAGCCCTCTCGCCATACTCTATCGCCTGCTTGGGTTGAGAAGCATGGAGACTCAGCAATAGCGAATTCCACAGAATCTTTGCTTCGGCTGCGCGGTCGCCCAATTCGCGCGCGAGCACGAGCGCTTGATCCAGGTGTTCCTGCCCCAACTCGGCATTGAATGTGACCATTGGCGCGGAGCGCAGGGTTGCGCGCGGCAGCAGCGAAGCCAGTTCGAGTTCGCGATTATTTCGCGTCTGCGCTAAGCTTGCCATCTCCTCGTAACTAGACAATGCTTTGTCATACTGTCCGATAACTTCGAGCACACGCCCGCGCCGGGTGTATAGGTGAATCAACTGTGCCGTTGTCGCGCCCGTCCGCCTGGCGGCATCGAGCGCCCGGGAATAATGTTCAAGGGCTTCGGCGTTGGCATACACCCGTGCGGCAAGGTCACCTGCGCGCGTCGAATAGACGAGCACCCGTGCGTCATCGCCCGCCTCAGCATAATGTTGCGCGAGAATTCCCGCATAATCGTCCAGACAGCGATCGCCGTACTGCGCTTCGTATGCATGCGCGACGAGGCGATGAATTTCGCGCCGCCGTTT
>JBLMXX010000298.1:0-3007 GCA_050257995.1 Acidobacteriota bacterium
CCGGATGGTCGAAGTGCCGGTGCACCATTTCTACCGCCAGTACGGCGAGTCCCAGTTCTTCAATGTTCGCCGGGTGGCGCGAGCGTTGGCAAGGCTGTGGTACTGGTGGTGGCGTCTGGTCGTCAAGAAAGAAGCGGTGCTCGAGTACCGCCCCAAGCGCGAGGCGCAATTGGCAGCTTCTAACCAGGTTACAGGATCCGAGTCTCAAGTCGTGGGGCAGGGATGAAGTTTGCGGTTAACTATTCCCACCCGGCAGCCCGGTTGTTGAGCACGGGGTGCATTGAATTCGACTACTTTAAATGTCCGCCGTGGCGAGATTTGATTGCCACAGCCCGGGACCTGCGTCCGGTCTATATACATTTTTGGCTTGCCGTGGGGAGCGGATCGGGTCATGCGATTGATTCCGAAAAGGGGCAACCGGTCAATTGGGCTGAAATCGAAGAGATGTTGGCTCTCGCCGAGACTCCCTTCGTGAACTTGCATCTTGTGCCCGACGATAAAGATTATCCCGGCATCCCGGTGGATACAATGGACCCGGCACATATCGAATTGCTGACCGAAAACATGGTCCGGGACGTGTGCGGCGTTGTGGAGCAGTTCGGCGCAAGCCGTGTCATAGTCGAGAATGCCAACAGCGGTGGAGGTCGGCACCTGCGCCCTGCTCTGTTACCGGATGTTATCAGCCAGGTCGTCGAGGCAGCGGGTTGTGGTTTTTTGCTTGACGTTTCTCATGCGCGTATGGCCGCCCGGGACCTCGGCATGTCTGCCCGGCAATATATCCAGGCTTTGCCGGTTCAACGCACTCGCGAGATCCACATCACCGGTTTACAATACCTTGCAGGCGACTGGTTGAATATGGCAGAGCAATCGGGCGTCGATCCGGACTTCATTGAAAGAAACCGTGGTCGCTTGCTTGATCACCTGCCGATGACGCATGCGGACTGGGAATTCTTCACCTGGTCTATCCAACAGATACAGAGTGGTCAATGGAGCCAACCCTGGATGGTCGCGTTCGAGTACGGCGGCGTGGGCAAGTTCTTTGGGGCTGTCACAATGGACGACATATTGCTCGATCAAATTCCAAGGCTTTATGAGATGATATCCAACTGCAACATGCCACAAGAAGCAGGATTATGACCCAGTTTCAATCGGCACTCGCAAACAAAGACTGCCTCATCACCGGCGGGCTGGGCTTTATCGGCTCGACCCTGGCGCGGCGCCTGGTCGACCTGGGCGCCAAGGTGACCCTGGTCGACTCGCTCATCCCCGAATACGGCGGCAACCTGTTCAACATTCAAGGCATCGAGGATCGCGTGCGCGTGAACATCGCCGACGTGCGGGACGAATATTCGATGGACTATCTCGTGCGGGGACGCGATTATCTCTTCAACCTCGCCGGGCAGACCTCCCACCTCGACTCGATGCGCGATCCCTACACCGACCTGGAGATCAACTGCCGTTCGCAGTTGTCGATCCTGGAGGCGTGCCGCAAGCAAAACCCGCGCGTCAAGGTCATTTATGCCAGCACGCGCCAGATCTATGGCAAGCCCGATTATTTGCCGGTGGACGAGCGCCATCTGGTCCACCCGACCGACGTGAACGGTATCAACAAGATGGCGGGCGAGTGGTACCACATCCTCTATAACAATGTCTATGGCATCCGCGCCGTTTCGCTCCGGCTCACCAATACCTATGGGCCCCGCATGCGCGTCAAGGACGCGCGGCAGACGTTCCTCGGCATCTGGATCAAGCGGCTGGTCGACGGCGAGCCCATCGAAATTTGGGGCGACGGAGCCCAGATCCGGGATTTCAACTACGTGGACGATGTGGTCGAAGCGATCCTGATCGCCGCGGTGAGCGACGACGTGAACGGGCGCATCTTTAACCTGGGCAGCGATGAGACGATCAACTTTATCGATTTAGCCGCGCTGTGCATCGAGATCAACGGCGCGGGCAGTTACCGTGTCATCCCCTTTCCGCCGGACCGCAAGCAGATCGACATCGGAGACTATTACGCCGATTATCGCCTCATCCGCGGCAAACTCGGCTGGCAGCCGCGCGTAACGCTGCGCCAGGGGATGGCGCGCACGCTCGAGTTCTATCGCGAGCATCGGGAAAAATATTGGTAGAGGACGATGGTTCCCTTCTTTGACCTGACGAAACAGTACGGGTCCATTCGCGCGGAACTGGACGCCGCGGCGGCGCGCGTCATGAAGAGCGGCTGGTACATCCTCGGGCCCGAGGTGCAGGCGTTCGAGAGCGAGTTCGCGGCTTTTAACGGCGTCAAGCACGCCGTCGGCGTTGGCTCGGGCACGGAGGCGCTGCACATCGCTCTCCTCGCGCTCGGGATCGGCGCGGGGGACGAGGTCGTCACGGTGCCGAATACCGCGGTGGCGACTGTCGCCGCGATTGAATTGACCGGCGCGCGGGCGCGCTTGTGCGACGTGCGCCCGGATACGATGTTGATGGACGTGGACGCGCTCGCCGCCGCCATTACGCCGCGCACGCGTGCCATCATCCCCGTGCATCTCTTCGGGCAGAGCGCCGACCTCGGCCCTGTCCTCGAATTGGCGCGCCCGAAAGGGATTTTCGTGCTGGAAGACTGCGCGCAGGCGCACGGCGCGACCTACCGCCAGCGCCGCGTCGGCGCCTGGGGTGATCTCGCCGCGTTCAGTTTCTACCCGACCAAGAATCTTGGCGCGTATGGCGACGGCGGCGCGATCATCACCAACGACGACGCGCTGGCAGAGCGCGTCAAGTTACTCCGGCAGTACGGCTGGCGCGAGCGTTATACGAGCGATATCAAAGGCATGAACTCGCGCCTGGACGAGATGCAGGCCGCGATCCTGCGGGTCAAGTTGAAACACCTGGATGCATGGAATGCGGCGCGGCGCGAGCGGGCGGCGCTTTATACGGAATACCTGCGCACGGTCACCCCGCCCCGTGAAATGCCCTACGGGCAAGCGGTCTATCATCTCTACGTGGTCCAGTCTCCCCGCCGCGATGA
>JBLMXX010000299.1:0-11003 GCA_050257995.1 Acidobacteriota bacterium
TAGACAAGCGCCACTAGGCATCGCACCGTCTTCGTTGCGGAAACCGACGCATTGATGGAGGCGGGCTGGAAGGAGGTGACAGGCGGTCTTCTTGACTCTGCGCTTTAGCAAGACTCTAAGGAAGAGAGACATTGAAAAATGGAGGAGCAGAAAATGAAATTGAGATCAGTCTTGCCGATAGTGGCGGCAGTTATCCTGGTCATTGGGATTGTTGCTGCCTGTGCACCGGCACCCACTCCCGTGCCGACGGCGGCACCACCGACAGCCGCACCCAAAGCCACGGAAGCCCCGAAAGCCACCGAGGCTCCCAAGGCGACCAGTGTTCCGGCGACGAGCGCGCCGGTTGCCACGACCGCGCCGGTTGCCACGACGGCACCCGCCGCGACCACGGCTCCGACGAGCGCCCCCTCGTCGGGCGGAGCTGGCGACACCTACAAGATCGGTTTCGTTTCGTCTGTGACCGGAGCCACGTCATCACTGGGTATTCCTGAACGGGATACTGCACTGATGCTCCAGGACCAGATCAACAAGGCAGGTGGAATTAAAGGTGCCGATGGCAAGTCACACCAGGTCCAGATCATCACCGAAGATGATGCGAGCGATGCGAGCAAGGCAACCCTCGCTGCCAAGAAATTGGTGGAGCAGGATAAGGTGGCGGTCCTGATTGGATCGAGTGGCAGTCCCTCTAGCATTGCGATGGCGGATTACGCGATGACCCAGAAGATCCCGCTGATTTCCATGGCATCGGCAAGCACGATCGTAACGGGAGCCGACGGCAAAGAAAAGCAATGGGTGTTCAAGACGCCGCAGAGCAACACCCCGGTGACCCAGGTCCAGGCGGACTATTTCACGGCTAAAGGCATTACTAAAGTTGCCTCGATCGGCGTGAACAATGCGTTCGGCCAGGACTCGCGTAACGCGATGAAGGCCATCTTTCCCAAGGCCGGAATCGATGTGTTGGCGGATGAGTTGTTCCAACCGGGTGACAAGGATTTCACCGCGCAGTTGACCAAGATCAAGGGTCTGAATCCGCAGGGGCTCGTCATCCATGCCACCTCGGGCGAGGGCGCACCGTTAACCGTCCAAGCCAAGCAGCTCGGGTTCACCGTTCCGATTGTCCACAATCACGGCATCGGCAACAAGGACTTTATCAACCTGGCAAAGGATTCCGCCGAGGGCGTGCTGTTCCCCATCGGTAAACTCTTGACCTATCAGGTACTGTCGGATAGCGATCCGCAGAAGGCGGTCCTGGCAAAGTATGTCAAGGATTATACCGATTATACCAAGGGCGCGCCCATCAGCACGTTTGGCGGGCACGGGTGGGATGCCGTAATGATCGCCGCCAAGGGACTGGGGGAAGTTGGGACCGATCCTGCGAAACTGCAGGCGTTCTTTGAAGGCGGCGGCATCAAGAACTTTGTTGGCGTCAGCGGAGTGTTCAACTGGACCAAGGATGATCATACAGGAATCGCGAAGGAATCCATGGTCCTGGTCGAAATCAAAAAGGGCGATTGGGTTTACGTTGCCCCCGCCGATTACAAGAACATGCCGGATGTGAAATAACTGCATATTGGGGGCGCCGTCACGGCGCCCCCACCAATGGTGCAATCCATGGCTCTCGAAAGTCAGATTATCCAGTTGTTGTTCGCCGGTATTACGGTCGGTAGCATTTACGCGCTTATTGCTCTCGGCTTTGTAGTCATTTATAACGTGACCGGCATCATCAATTTCGCTCAGGGTGAATTTGCCATGCTGGGCGCGATGATCACGGTCACCCTCTCCGAAAATACGTCCATCTTTAATCGCGTGCTCAAGGTTTCGCTGAATTGGCCTCTGCCGGTTGCCATGCTCGCCGCAGTCCTCATCGTCAGCCTGATCGGGATTGTCCTGTACCAATTCGCCATCCGCCCGGCGAAAGGGGCTTCGGTTGTTTCGCTTATCATCATCACGATCGGTGCCTCTATCGCTCTGCGCGGGTTGGCGCTCATCACTTGGAGCACCGACCCGTTTCGCCTGCCTAATTTCACGACCGGGGCTCCAATCCAAATCCTGGGTGCCTACCTCATCCTGCAAAACCTGTGGGTCATCGGCACGGCGGCCATCATATTGCTAGGATTGTTCCTTTTCTTCGAACGAACGATGGTGGGCAAGGCCCTGCGCGCCTGCTCGATCAACAAGATTGCCGCCCGCCTGATGGGGATCGATATCAATCGCATGGCGATGTTCTCGTTCGCGCTAAGCGCTGCCATCGGCGCCATTGGAGGCATCGTCATCACTCCATCTACTTTCATGGCGTACGATTCAGGTGAATTGCTCGGTTTAAAAGGTTTTGTCGCCGCCATCATGGGCGGGATGAACAGCGCGGTCGGCGCGGTGATCGGCGGCCTGGCGCTCGGGATTCTGGAATCACTCGGCGCGGGCTTTATCTCGTCCGGCTACAAGGATGCTATCGCTTTTATCATGTTGTTTGCGATCCTGGCGGCGCGCCTTGGAGGTCTTTTGGGACAGGGCGCCAAACAGCAGGAAAGCGGTCTGTAAAGCCAAATGAAACAGCTTGCCACTAACGCTAATTCCGTCATGCTGGTGATCCTGGGTATTGTGCTGGCGCTCTTGCCCATTTATCTGCCGAACAATTACCAGGTCAGCATTATGGCTTTTATCGCTCTGAACACCATCCTCACGGTGGGGCTGTCCCTGCTGATGGGCTATGCCGGTCAGATTTCGCTGGGACATGCGGTCTTTTATGGGATGGGCGGCTACAGCACGGGGCTTTTGGCTATCAAATTGGGTTGGTCTCCCCTGGCGGCAATGGCAGTGGGCGCCATCCTCACCGGTATCATTGCTTATTTGATCGGAATTCCGATCCTGCGGCTCAAGGGCAATTACCTGGCGATGGCAACGCTGGGGTTAAATGTGATCTTTACGCTGTTCCTTTCGCAGCAAACCGATTGGACAGGCGGACCTAACGGCTTGAGCGGCATTCCAAAACTCGCCGTTGGCGATTTCAAGATCACCAACGACGTGCAGTTTTACTATGTGGTCTGGTTCGCGGCCCTTGCCATCCTCGCCTTGTCGCTCAATATTGTGAATTCGCGTGTGGGGCGTGCCCTACGTGCCGTCCACAGCAGTGAGATTGCAGCAGAGATGGTGGGCGTGGATGCCGCGCATTACAAGAATTTGGTGTTTGCTCTCAGCGCCGTGTATGCGAGCATCGCCGGCAGCCTGTATGCGTTCTGGATCGGGCTGATCAGTCCATCGGTGTTTGGCATCAACTTTTCAATCGAGTTGGTCGTCATGGTTGCGATCGGAGGCCTCGCGAGCGTCTGGGGTGCCATTTTCGGAGCGGCTGCCGTCACGCTCTTGACCGAGTTTCTCCGCAATCTACTGCCACAACTGCTGCGCGGCGCGTCCGGGGAGCAAGAGATTATCGCTTTTGGGGTGATTCTCATGCTCGTCATGATCTTTTTACCCGAAGGTCTGACGACCGGCACGGTCCTGCGCATTCGCCGCTGGCGTGCCGAACGCACAGCAATTCGCGAAATCGAACAGGCGGCGGATATACTGGAAGCGGTAAAAGAATGAGTGACACCACCATTCTCCAAGCCCACAATCTCGCAAAAGAATTTGGCGGAGTCATCGCCGTTCACAATGTTTCGTTTGAGGTCACCCGAGGAGAGATTTTTGCCATCATCGGGCCGAATGGCGCCGGCAAAACGACCCTGTTCAACCTGATCTCCGGCGTGTACGCGCCGACTGCCGGGGAAATACGGTTCGACGGACATTCGATGAGCCATGCCCGACCCCACCAGCGCGCGGCACAGGGACTCGCTCGCACTTTTCAGAACCTGCAGCTGTTTACCAATATGACGGCGCTGGAAAATGTGATGGTGGGCTGTCATACCAAGAGTAATGCGGGATTGATTGAAGGCGCCTTGCGTCTCCCGCGGGCGCGGCAGGAAGAAAAGGCGGTCCGAACGCGAGCGATGGAGGAATTGCGAGCCGTCGGGCTAGAGGCAAAGGCGGACTTTATGATCGGCAATCTCGCTTTTGGTCAACAGCGGCTCGTCGAAATCGCGCGCGCCATGGCCACTGGACCCAAGATGCTGCTCCTGGACGAGCCGGGGGCAGGCCTAACGCGCAAAGAGATTGACGAACTGGATAACCTGATTCGACACTTGCGCGGTACGGGCATGACCGTTCTCCTGGTCGAGCACGATATGGAATTGGTGATGGGGATTGCAGACCGCTTGATGGTGCTGGACTATGGGCAGAAAATCGCAGACGGGACTCCGCTGCAGGTCCAGCAGAATGACAAAGTCATCGCGGCGTATTTGGGCGAAGAGACCTTTACCGCCGTACCCACGTCGGCAGAGGAGGGCTAGTGCTCCAACTTCACGACGTCAGCACCTACTATGGACAGATCCGTGCCCTGGAACGAGTGAACCTGAATGTCCGTCAAGGTGAGATCGTCACTCTCATCGGGGCGAATGGCGCGGGCAAAACGACTTTGCTGAATACCATCTGCGGCATTCTCGCGGCAAAGCACGGGCAGATTGTCTTCGAAGGCGTATCCATCTCCGAGCGCAAAGCCGAAAATATCGTGCAGTTGGGAATCTGCCATATCCCGGAACGTCGTCAGGTGTTCTCGACGATGAGCGTAATGGATAATTTGCTGCTCGGCGCCTATCACCGCCGCGATCGGGCGGTTCGCCAGGATATTTCCGAGGTCTTGACCTTGTTCCCGATCCTGCAAAAACGGCAAAAGCAGGCGGCTGGTACCTTGTCCGGCGGGGAACAGCAGATGCTCGCGATTGCGCGCGGCATGATGGGACGTCCCAAGCTGCTGATGCTGGATGAGCCCTCCGTCGGCTTGGCGCCTCTGATGGTGCGCGAGATCCTGCGAATTGTTGTCGACCTGCGCTCGCGCGGAACCACCATACTTCTCATCGAACAGAATGCCAAGGCGGCTCTGCAAGTGGCGGACCGCGGCTATGTGCTGGAAACCGGGCGGGTGGTGTTGGAGGGGACGGCGAAGGAACTGATGGCGGACGAGGGCGTGCAAAAGGCATATCTGGGTAAGGGCAAGCGGCTCCAGCTCGCGCGCTGCCGTTCCGACCAGTCTTCGTTTGCCTGTGTAGATGACAAGGCGATCAGGTCATGCGTGATGTGTCCGACGAACGGGAATGGCCTTACGAGAGAACCGGTTGATTAATACACTCAGACAAGTGAGTCCTATCTGCCAATCTACCTGTGTGCTTGTCTGCGACCCCGATACTGGAGGCATGGATGAGAAAACTAATTTCTGGCAATGAGGCAGTGGCGCTTGGAGCGCAGTTTGCCGGCGTTAAATATGCCAGCGCGTACCCGGGCACGCCCTCCACCGAGATTTTGGAAAACCTCGGCAAAGTGAGCACCCTGCGGGCCGAGTGGGCGTCGAATGAAAAAGTCGCCCTCGACTCGGTTGCGGGCGCCAGTTACGCGGGCGCACGGGCTCTCGCCTCGATGAAACACGTTGGTTTGAACGTCGCGAGCGAGTCATTGTTCTACCTTGCCTACACCGGAGTCAATGCGGGCTTGGTCATTATTAGCGCGGACGACCCGGGAGCGTGGAGTTCGCAGAACGAGCAGGACAACCGCAATTATGCGCGCTTTGCCAAGGTGCCCTGCCTGGAACCCTCGGACTCGCAAGAAGCAATGGATTTCATGTCGCTGGCGTTCGACTTGAGCGAGCAGTTCGATACGCCGGTGATCCTTCGCCTGACGACGCGCATTTCTCACAGCAAGTCGGCGGTTAATATCCCCGAGGGGAATGGGCACGCGCCCAAGCCGATGAAACAATTCGTCAAAGACATGACCAAATATGCCATGATCCCCGCCAACGCGCGGCGACGCCACCCGCTGGTGGAAGAGAGGACGCGGAAATTATCCGAATGGGCGAACTCGGCGAGCATCAACCGCGTCGAGTGGGGAGACAAAAAATTTGGCATCGTCTCGGCGAGCGTCGCCTACCAGTATGCGCGAGAGATCTTTGATGGCTATTCATTCCTGAAACTCGGGATGAGTTGGCCTCTCCCCGAGAAACTGATTCGCGATTTTGCCTCCCAGGTTGAAAAACTGGTTGTCGTCGAGGAATTGGATCCGTTCTTTGAGCAAGAGATTCGCGCGATGGGCATTCCGTGTGTCGGCAAGGAATATTTTCCGTTGACGAACGAGTTCACCTTGGGAGTCGTCCGCGAGGGAGCACGCAAACTGGGCCTCGACATGGGACCCGTCGCCGCGAATCCCAGCACGACCAATCTCGTCCCGGCGCGACCCCCGGCACTATGCCCCGGCTGCCCGCACCGCTCGACCTTTTACTCGCTCCGAAAGCTGCGGGTGAACGTGGCGGGCGACATTGGCTGTTATTCCATCGGCGTTCTGCCCCCGTTCAATGCCATTGACACGCTCGGCTGCATGGGCGCGTCCCTCGGGGTCGCACAGGGCGTCGATGCAGTGGGAGCGAATACGGAGAAACAACCGTGGGTAGCGGTGATCGGCGACTCGACCTTCTTCCACGCTGGAATGCCCGCCCTCGCGAACATCATCTACAATCGCGGCGCGAGCACGGTGATGATCCTCGACAATGACACAACCGCGATGACGGGACAGCAGGAGAACCCCGGCACGGGCAAGACTCTACAGGGAAATCCCACGAAAAAGATTGACATTGAGGCGGTCGTCCGCGGCATGGGCGTGGAGGACGTTTTCATCGTCGACGCGTTCGACGAACCCACGGTGGAAAAGACCATCAAAAAAGCGCTGGCCATCAAGGACCGCGTCAGCGTCATTATCTCGCGCGGCCCTTGCGTTTTTCTCGAAGAGTATCCGGAAAAGTTCGTTTACGAAGTCAGCGATGAAAAATGCAACGGTTGTAGCATGTGTTTCCGGACCGGCTGCCCGGCGATCTTCAAGGGAGAACTGGATGCGACGACCAAGCAGCCCAAGGCATTGATCGATACCTTGCTGTGCATCGGATGTGACGTGTGCGCGCAAGTGTGCCCGCACGATGCGATATTCAAGGTGGCGAATTAGGAGACCCTATGAGAAAAAGCGATTTCTTGCTGGCAGGTGTGGGCGGACAGGGCGTACTGACGGCGAGCGATATTGTGGCAGAGGTGGGATTGTCCATGGGGCTGGACGCCAAGAAAAGCGAGATTCACGGCTTTTCCCAGCGAGGCGGCGTGGTAGAGTCGCACGTGCGCTGGGGCGAGCACGTCGCGGCGCCGATGGGCGAAAAGGGACGGATCGACTATTTGCTCGCATTCGAGTTCATGGAGAGCGCGCGGGCGATCGAGTACTTGAAACCGGGCGGCGTCGTCATCGTCAATCGCCAGAAAATCCTTCCCATGTCCGCCACAGTGGGCAACGCGGTCTATCCCAGCGACGAGGTGATCGAGGGCGGGTTGCGCGCCGTCACCGACCGCATTGTCTATGTGGATGGGCTGGAAATTGCCAAGGGGCTGGGCAACAAGAACCTAGCCAACACGGTCCTGTTGGGGGCGCTCGCGCGTGAAATGGATGTCGACCCCGAAATCTGGCTCGACGTGATCGTGAAACGTGTCCCGCAAAAGTACGTCGAGCAGAACAAGCAGGCGTTCTGGCAAGGGAGGATGGGAGAAAGCAGAAAGCCGTAAGCCGTATTCTGTAATCAAATTATTGTAGAAAAGTAGAGTACTGCCGATCTGACCACTGAGATTCCGCGGAGGAGGAGCAAAATGGGTAAAGTCAAGCAAACGCCGTTGATCTGGAACAAGGAAGCAGAGACCATGCCGCGCGCGGATTTGGAAAAACTCCAGTTTCAGCGGCTCGTCCAGACGATGGACCTGGTCTACAACTCGGTGCCGTTTTACAAAAAATCATTTGACGAACGAGGGATCAAACCTTCCGACATCAAATCGCTCGAGGACATCTCGAAATTGCCGTTCACGAGCAAGCAGGACCTGCGGGACAATTACCCCTTCGGCCTGCTCACAGTCCCGTTGGAGAAAATCGTCCGGCTCCACGCGTCCAGCGGCACGACCGGCAAGCCGACTGTCGGTCCGTATACCGCCAAGGACCTTGACATCTGGGCGGAGACGATGGCGCGCGTGTATGCGGCGGCGGGTGCCACCTGGAAGGACGTGGTCCATAACGCCTACGGTTACGGCCTATTCACCGGCGGCCTCGGCTTTCACATTGGGGCGGAACGCATTGGAGCGACGGTCGTGCCGGTCTCTGGCGGCTTGTCCAAGCGCCAGATCATGCTGATGGAAGATTTTGGGGCAACCGTCCTCAGCTGCACCCCTTCGTATGCCCTCGTCCTCGCCGAAACGGCGGCTGAAATGAACATCGATATCCAACAGCGCATGCGAGTGCGCGTGGGTATTTTTGGCGCCGAGCCGTGGACGGATGAAATGCGCGTCGAGATCGAGGCGAAGATGAACCTGGAGGCCTTTGATATCTATGGCTTGACGGAGATGGGCGGACCGGGTGTCGCCATCGAGTGTCCTTACCACGACGGGCTTCACATTGCCGAGGACCACTTTTTCCCGGAGATTGTGGACCCGGATACGGGCGAACCGCTCGGCGACGGCAAGGTGGGTGAGCTTGTCTTTACCTCCTTGACGCGGGAAGGGATGCCCCTGCTGCGCTACCGCACCCGAGACCGCGTTATCCTCAATCGCGAAAAATGCGCCTGCGGTCGCACGGTGGGGCGCATGAGCAAGGTCAAGGGGCGCACCGACGACATGCTCATCATTCGCGGCGTCAACGTCTTCCCTTCGTCTATCGAAAGCGTCCTGCTTACGGTCGACGGCGTAGAGCCGCACTATCTCATCATCATCGACCGACCAAAAGACAGGCTTGATTCCCTCGAAGTATGGATCGAAGCCTCACAGGACCTGTGGAAGCGCGGCGAGTACTGGGTCAAGCAAACTGAACAGCGCATTTATAACGACCTGAACGAGACACTCGGCCTCACCGCCAAAGTCAAAGTGACGGAACCCCACAGCATCCAGCGCAGCGAAGGCAAAGCCAAACGCATCATCGATCGTCGCGAATTGACATCGTAAAACCCCCATTCCCACATTTCCCCCGACTCTCCTGGCCTTTCAGCCGGGAGAGATGGGGTGGAATGGAGTGGGAGGGTAGGAGTTCAACATGACTGACGAGACGAACTTGACCCCCATGGAGCGGGAACTGTTGCCCCATGAGCTGATATATGACTGGAACGTGATGGGCGATACGCTCCCCGCACCGCCCGGGCGCGTCATGTTCGACGACGAGACCCTGCGCGACGGCTTGCAGTCGCCGTCAGTGCGCACGCCGTCTATCGAGGAAAAATTGCGCTTGCTCTACCTCATGGACGAACTGGGCCTGGATACCGCGAACCTCGGTTTGCCCGGAGCGGGTCCGGTGCACGTCGAGCATATCAAGACGCTCGCACGCGAGATCCGCAACCGCCGCTTGAATATCAAGGCGAATACCGCTTGTCGGACTTTGGTCGCGGATGTCGAGCCGCTCGTCCGCGTGTGCGACGAGTTGGGCATGCCCATTGAGGCATGCACCTTTATCGGATCGAGCCCGATTCGCCGATATGTGGAAGAGTGGTCGCTCGATACGATGCTCAAGAATATCGAGGCGTCCATCACGTTCGCAGTCAAGCATGGGATCCCGGTCATGTTCGTCACGGAAGATACAACCCGTGCCGACCCTGAGACACTCCGCCGTCTCAACACCGTCGCCATTGAGTGCGGCGCCAAGCGCATCTGCCTCTCCGATACGGTCGGACACGCGACGCCAAGCGGGGTCAAAAACCTGATCGAATTTGCCAGGAAAATCGTGCAGGCGACCGGCGAGGATGTCGGGATTGATTTTCACGGACACAACGACCGCGGGCTGGGAGTAATGAATGCGCTCGCGGCCGCGAGTGCGGGCGCCACCCGGGTTCATGGCACGGCATTGGGCATCGGCGAGCGTTGCGGCAACTGCTCGATGGACCAACTGCTGATGAATATGAAGCTGCTCGGCTGGATTGAGAATGACTTGGGCAAGCTCAAATCCTATGTGTCCCTCGCCTCCCGCGCCACCGATACTCCCGCCCCGGTCAACTACCCCGTCTTTGGCGCGGATGCCTTCCGCACCCAGGCGGGAGTCCATGCCGCGGCCGTCATCAAAGCTTTCAAGCGCGGCGAAGACTGGCTGGCGAATCGTGTTTACTCGGGCGTTCCCGCCGACGAGTTCGGTCTGAAGCAGGGCATCGAAATCGGCCCCATGAGCGGCGAGCACAATGTCCGCTATTGGCTCGAGCAGCGCCGCATCAAGCCGACCGAAGAGACGGTCAGAGCGATCATGAACGCGGCAAAGGAAGGGCGACGCGTATTGAACGAGCCGGAAATCCGCGAGATTGTCACCATGACGAGTGCGCAGGGCGTCTTGGCGCACGTCGGCGAGGACTTCGGCATGACGATGGTGCAGAAACTCCTCGCCGCTCACGCAGGACTGGACCGCGTCACGACCGGGCAGATCATCACTGCCAAAGTGGACCTCGTCATGGCGAATGAGCTCTCGGCGAGCCTGGCGATTAAAGAGTTTCGCAAGATCAAGGGCGCCGAGCGTGTATTTGACAAGCACAAAGTCGTCATCGTCCAGGACCACTTTGTTCCGAATAAGGATATTGCCTCTGCTCAAGTCTCCCGCGATGTCCGCAAGTTTGCCGAAGAGCAGGGCTGTCTCTATTACGAAGTGGGGCAGGGCGGGATCGAGCATATCCTTCTCCCAGAGCGCGGTCTGGTTGGACCGGGAGACCTCGTCATCGGCGGTGATTCGCATACGTGCACTTATGGCGCGCTTGGCGCCTTTGCGACCGGCGTCGGCTCGACCGATATTGCCGCGGCGTGGGCGCTGGGCGAGGTGTGGCTCAAGGTCCCGCCGACGATCAAGCTGGTCTACAAGGGCAAGCCCAACAAATGGGTCAGCGGCAAGGA
>JBLMXX010000300.1:0-10974 GCA_050257995.1 Acidobacteriota bacterium
CACCTGCCCGCCAGCGTCGCGAGCATCCTCGCCGCGTTCGAGCCGGTGACGACGGCGATCGTTGCCTATTTCGTGTTCGGCGAAGTGCTCGATCCAACACAGTTGATTGGGGCGGCGATGATCTTGTGGAGTGTGATCATGCTGCGCCCGAGGAGCCAGCAGTGAACCGCCTCTATCTGGTGCGCCACGCCGAGAACCCTGCTAATCTGACGAAAGAGTTTTCATACCGTCGCGTGGACTTGTCGCTTACGCCGAAAGGCGTCCTCCAGGCAAAGCAGACTGCCGAGTGGTTCAAAGGGAAGACCATCCACGCCATCTACTCCTCCCCTCTCAAGCGCGCCGCCGAAACGGCAGGCATCCTCGCGGCGGAATCGGGATTGCCGGTGGAGGTCATGGAAGACCTGCGTGAGGTCAATGTGGGAGACTTGGAAGGACAGCCGGTCACTCCCGAGTTGTGGGCGTATCACGATTCGATTGTTGCCGATTGGCTTGGGGGTAAGCCGGAACGCCGGTTTCCCAATGGCGAAGACTATGCCATGCTTTGGAAAAGGACCCAGGCCGCATTCGGAAAGATCGTCGCCGGCAGACGGGCAGAAAACATTATCGTCGTTGGACACGGTGGGATGTTCAGTTTCACGCTTAAAGACCTGTGCCCGGGCGTCGATCTGAATCTGCTGCGCGCGACCGAAAACCACAACTGTTCGATCACGGAGATTGAAATCGAGTCGCGCCACGGACGGTTGAACGGGCAGTTGATCGCCTGGGCCCGCTGTGACCATTTGCATGGCCCGGCGGCGGAATTGGTTTCCGGATTCATGAAGCATGATTGGTGAAATGGGAAGGGCAGATCGAATGTCCGCTGACGCTGTTCCCCTCCGTCCCGCCTGGGTCGAGGTGGACCTCGGCGCGATCGAGCACAACACGCGCCGCCTCGCCGAGATCGCCCGCGGCGCAGAGTTGATGGCGATGGTCAAGGCAAATGCCTACGGGCACGGCGCGGTGCCGGTGTCGCAAGCCGCACTGCGCGGCGGCGCCGCCTGGCTGGGCGTGTTTTCGGCGGGCGAGGGCATCGAATTGCGCCGCGCGGGGATCGCTGCCCCCATCCTCGTCGTGGGATATACCCCACCGGATTGGGCACGCGCCGCCGTCGAGCATCGCCTGACGCTGACCGTCTTTACGACCGAGGGCGCCGCCGCGATCGCCGGTGCCGCACGCGAATTGGGGCAGACGGCGCGGGTGCACATCAAGATCGATACGGGGATGACGCGGCTCGGCATCCTGCCCGCGCAGGCGGTCGAGTTCGGGCGCGCGGTGCGCCGTCTGGCGAATATCGAAATCGAGGGGGCGTTCACTCATTTTGCAATGGCGGATACGCCGGATGCTCATGGGGTCAAGGGATGGGGGAAGGAATACACCCAGACCCAACTGGCGCGCTTCCGTTCCGCGGTCCGGGACCTCGAAAGCGAAGGCGTTTCTCTGCGCTACAGCCACTGTGCCAACAGCCCGGCTACGCTCGAACTCGCAGAAGCGCGGTTCGACCTTGTCCGGAGCGGTATCCTGATCTACGGGCTCGACCCGTCACCCGAAGTGCCGCGCCCGCGCGATTTTATCCCGGCGCTCTCGTTCAAGACGCGGGTCGCCCTGGTCAAGTCCGCGCCGGCAGGCGCCTACGTCAGTTATGGGGCTACATTTCGCACGGCGAGACCGAGCCGGCTGGCGGTGCTGATGGTGGGTTACGCGGACGGCTTTCGCCGCAAGCCCGGCAATTACGGCGAGGTCCTGGTGCACGGAAAACGCGCCCCGATCGCAGGGCGCGTCTGCATGGACCAGACCATGGTGGATGTAACAGACATTGAGGGCGTGCAGGCAGGCGACGAAGTGGTCCTCATCGGGCGGCAGGGGGATGAAGAAATTTCGGCAGAGCAGGTCGCCGACCGGCTCGGGACCAACAATTACGAAACGGTGGCAACGCTCAGTGCCCGATTGGAGCGACGATATAGTGGATAGTGGTCGGTGGCTAGTGGATAGTGAACAAAATTCTGAACACTGACCACTACTCACTGACCACTATTAATTCCTGGAGAACGTTCCGGTCGGGTCCGCCCAGATATCGGGCAGGTTGTCGAACTGGAGGGTCTGGCCCAGCGGACTCTCCTCGCCATCCTCCTCGAGGGTTTCGTCTGCCATCTGTTCGATGGCGGTTACGGCAAACCACTCTTCGATGGCGTCCCGCGCGACCTCCCGCACATCGCGATCGCGCGAGTGCGTAAACCGGTCGAGCACGGGATACGCGCGCTCGTCGCCCGTTTCGCCGAGCGCATAAATGGCAAGCAGGCGCAGGGGCTTGCGCACGCCTTTCGTCCGTGCGATTTCGATCAAGAGATCGGTGGCTTCATGCAAGCCGAGCTCGCCGGCGGCGCGGACTGCTTCGTATTGGATCTCTGAATCCTCGCTGCGCAGTTCGGTCAGGATATAGTCCGTCCATTTCGGATCGCCGTTGCGCGCCATGGCAAACAAGGCGCTCACTTTGAGCCGCCGGTCGCGATGCTGGTACGCCCATTCGATCAAGTCGAGCACCTCGGGGTCCTCAGAGCGGAACGCGAGGGCTTCAATCGCATAGCGGCGGGCTTCCAGCGCCTCTTCCGGGTCCTGGGCAATGCGGAAAAGGAACTCGCTGACGCGGATATAGTCTTCCTGCGTAATGACTATTTCGTGGCCGTCCCAATCCTCGTAGGACGCGGCCTCGCCTTCAAAAACATAACGCCCAAGTGCAGAGATCGCGTGCGCGCGCACGTCGGCGTGCACGTCTTCCGTCGCCTTGCGCATCAGGACGTCGATCCACTTGGGATCGGGGTCGTTCCACAAACAGGCGATGGCTTCAGCGCGGACTTCGGCATCGGCATCGTCGAGGAGCGACCGGAGCAGGGTGAGGGCGTGCTTGTCAAAGGGGCGATAACCGTCTTCGATGTCCGCGAGGAGTGTCAGTTTTTCTTTCTTGCTCATTCTCGGCGTACGAGCCATCCGAGATCGCCTCCTCCCATTTGAAATTACGCATTAATTGTATCACGATTACGGGATTTTGGCTAGCGCGCCCGCAGGCGCCCGGTCCCACAATCCCGTCCGCTCAAATGTTCGAAATCCTTTGGAGGTCGCCGTGGAGCTGTTGATCCCGCAAGTGCCCATTCTTGAAAAGATCCTTCGCCCGATCGTGGTGTATGCTTTTCTGCTCATTGCGTTTCGCATCGCGGGCAAGCGAGAACTGGGACAGATGACGCCCTTTGATCTCATCATCCTGCTGACGATCAGCAACGTCCTGCAAAATGCGATGATCGGCAACGACAATTCGCTCGGCGGGGGGCTGATCGGCGGGCTGACCCTCTTTATCGTGAACGGCGTGCTCTCGCGACTGGTGTATCGTTTTCCGTGGGTCGCGCAGTTGTTGTCGGGCTGGCCCGCCGTGCTGATCGAGAATGGGCGCATCGTCGAGTCGAACATGCGCCGCGAGGTCATGACGCTGGAAGAATTGCAGCGTGCCTTGCGCCACCACAATTTGGGCTGGGAAGACGTCGCGCAGATCCGGCGGGCGTTGTTAGAATTGGACGGCACGGTCACGGTGCAGTTAAAGGGAGACAGCGCGGCGGGCCGATAGGGGCGAACCGTCGAAGATCCCCGAAGCTCAAAGACCCTGAGCGAAGCGAATGGGAGAGCGGAGGGGGGCGGCTCGCCCTAGTCCGGCGGCTCGCCCTCTACAGCGCCATTTTCTTTTGCTTGCCGTCCCGCTCGGTGTCCATCGCCGCGTGGATAAATTCGCGAAAGAGCGGATGCGGGCGGTCGGGACGTGATTTGAATTCCGGATGGAACTGCGACCCGACCATAAAGGGATGGTCGCGCAGTTCGGAAATTTCGATGAGATTGCCGTCCGGCGAGAGCCCGCTGTAGTCCATCCCCGCTTTCGAGAGCATCTCGCGGTAGGCGTTATTGAATTCAAAACGATGGCGATGGCGCTCCGAGATCATCGGCACCCCATAGGCGTGCGCGGCGACCGTCCCGGGCGTCAACCGGCAGGGGTAGTGCCCCAGCCGCATGGTCCCGCCGAGGTCCGAGATCGCGCGCTGGTCTGCCATCAGACTGATGACGGGGTAGTGGGTGGACGGGCTGAACTCGGTCGAATTGGGCTCGTCACTCTCCAGGGTGTGGCGCGCCAGCTCCACGCACATGACCTGCATCCCCAGGCACAGCCCGAGGTACGGCACCTGATGCACACGGGCGTAGCGTGCCGCCAGAATCTTGCCTTCGATCCCGCGTTCCCCGAAGCCTCCCGGCACGACGATGCCATCCGCCTTCGTCAGCCGGTCGAATCCTTTGTTGCGCTCCAGGTCCTCGGAGAGGATCCAATCCACTTCGATCGAGCGGTTGAGATGCAAGCCGGCATGGAACAGCGCTTCCCGGACGCTCATATAGGCGTCGGGCAATTCGACATACTTGCCCACGACGGCAATGCGCAGGCATTCTTTGGGCGTTTGGATGCGGGTGACCAGGTCGCGCCAGGTAGCCAGGTCCGGCTCGCGGTCGGGCAGACCGAGCCGGTCCACAATGAATTTTGCCAGCCCAAAGTCTTCCAGGATCAACGGGACCTCGTAGATGCTGGACGCGGTCACGAGCGGAACGACCGCGTGTCGCTCCACGTCCGTGAACAGCGCGATCTTGTCGCGCACGCCTTCGTCGATCGAATGGTCCGAGCGGCAGACGATCACGTCGGGCTGGATGCCGATGGCGCGCAGTTCTTTCACGCTGTGCTGGGTGGGCTTGGTCTTTAGCTCGCCCGTGGAACCGATGTGGGGGATGAGCGTCACGTGGATATACAGGACGTTATCGCGTCCGACGTCCTTGCGCATCTGGCGGATGGCTTCGAGGAACGGCAGTCCTTCAATGTCGCCGACGGTGCCGCCGACTTCGACGATCAGCACGTCGGCCTGCGTCTCTTTCGCCGCCAGCCCGATCCGCCGTTTGATCTCATTCGTGATATGCGGGACCACCTGAACGGTGCCGCCCAGGAAATCGCCGCGCCGCTCCTTGGCGATCACGTCGGCGTACACCTGCCCCGTCGTGACGTTCGACGCTCGGGTCAGGTTTTCGTCGATGAACCGCTCATAGTGTCCCAGGTCCAGGTCCGTCTCCGCGCCATCCTCGGTGACAAACACCTCGCCGTGCTGGTAGGGAGACATGGTGCCGGGATCGACGTTGATGTAGGGGTCGAGTTTCTGGATAGAGACGCGGATGCCGCGCGCCTTGAGGAGCCGCCCGATGGACGCAACCGTCACGCCTTTCCCGACCGACGAAACGACGCCGCCGGTGCAAAAAATGAATTTGGGCATGCAAAATCCCTCCAATAAAAACACGGGGCTGTCATCGCTCCGTGTTTCCAGTTACCTTCACTTGAGAGAGGTCATCATTTCCGCCGGCACCGGTCCTAGATCATGTGCGAGATGTCGGCGGCGGCTTTCTTCATATCGTACAGGATCAAACCGAGTTTGGCTTCCTTCCGTGCCAGCACCGTAAGTACGGCTTCCTCTCCGGCGGACATCAGGACCACATAGCCATTGGCGCCGTGAATATAAACTTGATCGAGGATGCCACGTCCCAGTTCGGTGGCGATGCGCTCGCCCAGCGAAAGCATCGCGGCGGACATGGCGGATACCCGGTCTTCTTCCACGCCGGCGGGCAGGTCGGACGCGACGATCAGTCCGTCTGCGCTCACCACGGCGGATGCTTCGACATCCGGGATCGATGCGCGAAAGTCACGCAGGCGTTGTACCATCCTCTCCGAACGCGATTTTTGATCCATGGAGTCTCCTTTGAGGTGCGAAATGCCTGTCGCTCGGGTTGCGCCATTATGCTATCACAACTTGAGCAGACTGTCAATTAGAACGGGATTAGCGCGGGATGATGTCGAACGCAAAGTGCCGCCGGATCATGATCCAGAGGACCAGGAGGACTCCCAGTTGCAGACTGGTGTTGATGAGCCCCATTTCCGTGAGATGCTCCGGCAGGTAAGGCAGCACGACGTAAAATGCTCCAATGATGACGACGTGCATGGTATAGCCGTAGAGCGAATTTTGCCCGAGGGGCGTAAAGAACCACCCCACCGCCGCCCAGATGGGCTTCCAAAAGTAGGTGAGGAGCAGATACCCGAATACAAACACGGCGACCGTCGCGAGGACTCGCCCCGGTGCTACGGTGCTCTTGTTGAAAAGCATTCCCACGATGGCTTGCATATCAAAGCCGGGGTAGATCCGGGCAAGCACTTGCATTTCGGTGCTGTACAGGTGAATCAGCCAGGCGAACAGCAGGGTCGAAGCGATAAAGGTCACGGCGTGCGGCAAGCGTTGGAACCGGTTCCAGATCGTTGTGCGATGGTATCCCACCGCCATCGCCCAGAAAAAGATGAGCTGCCAGGCCGCGGGATGAAAAGTGATGTTGCCGATGATGGGCCAGATGATGATTTGCTGGGCGTTAATGTATTGAAATCCCGCCCAGACCACAAAGGACCCGACCACCAGCAGGCCGGTCCGGCCCTTGTAAAGAAAATACAGGCCGATGGGCGCCGCCGCCATCAGCAGCGTGTACATGAGAGGGATGTCGGCGAGATAGTAGGTCTCGTGGAGGATGAAGACGTTGAAGGTGAACTCGAACGGGTTGCCGATGTCCACGCCCTTTGCCCACGGGAGCTGAAAATAATCGGAGACGGCGGCAAAGGCGAGCGTGAGCACGACGGTGAGCTTGTAGAGCGTCCAGGCGCGCTGGAGCGCTTTTTTCGCCGCGGCGGCGAGCCCCTCCCGTTTGGCGATCGCGCCGTACACGATCCCGACCACCATGCCGGAAATGAGCACAAACGCCTCGGCGCCGGAGGTGAAAAAGTTATTATTGCCCGTGATGAGGTACAGCCAGGACGAGCCGCCAAAGTGGTCGACCACCATGACGAGCACGGCAAAGCCGCGCAGCAGGTCGAGGCGCAGGTCGCGTTTTTCAAGCGGCGGATAATGCCAACTTTCGAGGACCGCCATCATCCGCGAGACCCATTGGGGGAACTGGCGATGCACCTGCTTGGAGGCCTCGGCGAGCGTGCCGGAATCTGAATACAGAGGGTCCATCGTGCTACTCACTCCATGCGGGATGCGAGAACCGGGCGCACACACCAAGTATATCTCCAAGTACCGGGGCTGTCAAAGCTGTAATTGACGGCAGGTGTCATCAAGCATATAATCTCTGCGCGGCAATGTCGACCAGACCTGCCGCCATCCTGAAACGGAGAAGGTATGGAGTACCGGCAGTTCGGCGGCACGGGGCTGCGCGTTTCGCCCCTGTGCCTGGGCTGTATGACTTTTGGCAGGGAACTGGATGCCGCGGGCGCGGTCCCCCTCATCCGCCGCGCCCTGGACGCCGGCATCAATTTCTTCGATACGGCGGATGTGTATGGACGCGGGGCCTCGGAGGAAATCGTCGGAAGCGCGCTCAAGGAGGTGCGCCACCGGGTCGTCATCGCCAGCAAGGTGTTTGGGCAGATGGGCGACGCGCCGAACGACCGGGGCGCCTCGCGTTATCATATCATGGAATCGGTGGAGAATTCGCTGCGCCGCTTGGACACCGACCACATCGACCTGTACCAGATTCATCGCTTTGATCCCGCCACGCCGTTGGAGGAGACCCTGCGCGCGCTGGACGACCTGGTCCGCGCGGGCAAGGTGCGCTACCTCGGCTGCTCGAATTTCGCCGCGTGGCAGGTGGTGAAAGCACTGCGGGTTAGCGACCGCGAGCATTTTGCCAGCTTCGTTTCGATCCAGCCGCGCTACAACCTGGTCTTTCGCGAGCCGGAGATCGATCTCCTGCCGATGGCGGCGAGCGAGGGACTGGCGGTGATCCCCTATTCGCCCCTGGCCGGTGGATTCCTGACGGGCAAGTACCGGCGCGACGAGCCCGCTCCGGAGGGCACGCGGCTGTCCACGGCGCCGTGGTATCAGGACGTTTACCTCAAGGACAGGAACTTTCGATTGGTCGACGCGCTCTCCCGGCACGCCGAGGCGCGCGGCATCCCCAAGGAACAACTCGCCATCGCCTGGGTCATGAGCCATCCGGCGGTGACCGCGCCCATCGTAGGCGCGCGGACCGTCGAGCAATTGGAAACGGCGCTCGCCGCGCTCGACTTGAAGATGACGCGCGAGGAGCGGGACGCGCTCACGAAATTGGCGGACACGCCTGAATGAATTTGACTGTGGATGACAAACCTATGAGTTCTGAAACATTGCAAGCGCCCACCCGAACGGCGCCGGATGTCGAGATGGTCCAATCGCTCGCCCGGCGCGTCTCTGAAAATGTAGAGCGCGTGATCCTCGGCAAGCCGCGTGAAATCGAACTGGTGCTCGTGGCGCTGTTTTGCCAGGGGCACGTGCTGATTGAGGACGTGCCCGGCGTCGGCAAGACCATGCTGGCGCGAGCGATCGCCAAGTCGTTCGGCTGTTCGTTCAAGCGTCTCCAGTTTACGCCCGATATGCTGCCGAGCGACGTGACCGGCGTCAGCGTCTTTAATCAAAAGACGCGCGAGTTTGAGTTCCGCCCGGGACCGATCCTCGCGCAGATCGTACTGACGGACGAGATCAACCGCGCCACCCCCAAAACGCAGAGCGCACTGCTCGAAGCCATGGAGGAGCGGCAAGTCACCGTGGACGGGGTCACGTACCCAATGCCCAAGCCGTTCCTCGTCATGGCGACGCAAAACCCCATCGAGTACGAAGGCACTTTTCCATTGCCTGAAGCACAACTGGACCGCTTTATGCTGCGCCTGCACCTGGGCTATCCGGAGCGGAATCACGAACTGGCCATGCTGGATGCCCAGCAATATACGCATCCCATCGAAGAGACGCGCCAGGTCGTGACGGCCGAGGAACTGATCGGCGCCCAACAAGCGATCAAGGGTGTCTACGCCGATGGGCTGGTCAAAGAATATATCCTCTCCCTCGTCGACGCGACGCGCAAGCATCCCGACATTTACCTGGGGTCCAGCCCGCGCGGGAGCCTGGCGCTTTACAAGACCGCCCAGGCCCTCGCGGCGATCCAGGGACGGGATTACGTGATCCCGGACGACATCAAGCGGCTGGCGGACCCCGCCCTGTCGCACCGCCTGATCATCAGCCCAGCGGCGCGCCTGAAGAACGTGGACCCGCGCGTGGTCGTGGAAGAATTGATCAACTCGGTCGCCGTCCCCGGCTCGCGAGCGCTCTAGCCCCATGGATATCGAATTCCGCTCCCGCCGCTCGCCCGTGCTCGCCCGGCACGGCATGGTCGCCGCCAGCCAGCCGCTCGCCGCGATGGCGGGCGCGCGCATCTTGATGCAGGGCGGCAACGCCGCCGACGCCGCCGTCGCCACCGCCGCCTGTCTCAACGTCGCCGAGCCGACCTCGACCGGTATCGGCGGCGATTGCTTTGCGCTCTTCTACGATGCCAAAACCCGCGCCGTCACGGCGCTCAACGGCTCGGGCCGCGCGCCCGCCGCCCTCACGATTGAACTGGTCCGGGAACGAAAACTAGAGTCACCCAAGCACCAATTCTCCAATCCCTTCCATGCGCATTGCATCACCGTTCCCGGCGCCTGCGCGGGCTGGTGCGATTTTATCGAGCGGCACGGCACTCTGCCGATGGACAAGCTCCTCGCGCCCGCGATCGCGCTCGCGGAAGAAGGGTTCCCGGTCGCCCCCGCGACGGCGTTCTATTGGCAGCGGTCCGAGGAGAAATTGCGGTCTGCGCCAGGCGGGCAGGCGTTTCTCGTCGACGGGCACGCCCCGCGCGAGGGCGAAATCTTTCGCAACCCCGGATTGGCGCGGACTCTGCAAATCGTCGCGGAGGGGGGCAAAGAGGCGTTCTACCGTGGACCGGTGGCGGAGAGCATCGCACGGGCGGTATGGGAATCCGGCGGCGTGATGACGACGGCGGACCTTGCCGCGCACGTCTCGACGTGGGACGTGCCGATCAGTGTGACGTATGGCGGCATGCGCGTATGGGAGTGCCCTCCGAATGGGCAGGGGCTGGCGGCGCTCTTGGCGTTGAACGTGCTCGAGGGCTTGGGGCTGAGCCAGACCGACCCAGGGAGTGCGGACCGCTGGCATCTGATGATCGAGTCCATGCGCGTCGCCTTTGCCGATACCAGTTGGTATGTCGCCGACCCGCAATTCTCCCCGATACCGCTGGACGGATTGCTCTCGAAAAAGTACGCGGCAGAGCGGCGCGGTTTGATTCGACCGGACAGGGCGATGCTCGACACGCAGCACGGCGCGCCGGTCGCCGGGTCGGACACGGTCTATTTCTGCGCGGTGGACGAACAGGGCAACGCCGCCTCCTTCATCAACAGCAACTATATGGGGTTTGGTACCGGCATCGTGCCGGAGGGTCGAGGGTTTACTCTCCACAACCGCGGGGCGAATTTTTCGCTGGACCCCGACCATCCGAATGCGCTCGCGCCGCGCAAGCGCCCCTACCATACGATCATCCCCGGCATCTTGACGCGCGAATCGGACGGGTCGTTATACGCGCCGTTCGGGGTGATGGGCGGATTCATGCAGCCGCAAGGTCACCTCCAGGTTGTCGTGGGCTTGATGGACGATGGACTCGATCCCCAGGCCGCGCTCGACCGGCCGCGTTTCTGCATTCAACCGGCGACCGCGGCGGGCGTCGTCAGCTTGGAAACCGGCGTGCCGCCGCAGGTCGTGACCGAATTGGAGCGGCGCGGCCACCGCCTGCAGCCCAATGTCACGGGATACGCGCGTGCGCTCTTCGGGCGCGGGCAGATCATTCGCCGGGACCCGGACGGCGTGTTGTGGGGCGGAAGCGACCCGCGGGCGGATGGCGGCGCGATCGGATGGTGAATAGTGGTCGGTGGTTAGTGGAAAGTATTCCGTGATGCGTAAAACGTGAATCGATTTTTAC
>JBLMXX010000301.1:0-3935 GCA_050257995.1 Acidobacteriota bacterium
AGATGAGCGTGCAAAAGATCCTGGCGCAGGCGCGGGAAAAGGGCATTCCGGTGCGGCTCATCGCAGGCGTCAGTTTCGTGGACGCCGCGTGCGCCGCGCTCGCGCTCGACCCGCTGGCGCGCGGCTTGCAGGTGGCGGACGCGACCGACCTCGCCCGGCACCATTTTCCGCCGCTTAACCCGGACCAACCCGCGCTCGTCGGGCAGGTATACAACCGCACCGTGGCGAGTGACTGCAAACTCACCCTCCTGGTCCTGTATCCGCCGGACCATCCCGTCACACTGATCGACGCGGCGGGCACTGCCGGGCAGCACGTGCGGTGGCTACCATTGGAACAGTTGGACCATGCCGAGCACTGGGCAAGCGGCTCTAGTCTTGGATACCTGCTGACGACGCTGTACGTGCCGCCTCTGCCGCACCCCGGTTCCTTCGAGGCGCTCGGCGAAGTCATCGCGCACCTGCGCGCGCCGGAGGGCTGTCCGTGGGACCGCGAGCAGACCCACGCGTCTCTGCGGAACAGCCTTCTGGAAGAAGCCTACGAAGTCCTGGAGGCAATCGACGAGGACGATATGCCGCATTTGCAGGAAGAATTGGGCGATTTGCTCCTGCACGTCATGCTCCAATCCCAGATTGCGGTCGAGTCCGGCGAGTTTTCGATCAGCGCCGTGATCACCGCTATTGCGGCAAAACTGGTCCGGCGCCACCCACACGTGTTCGGGGACGTCCGGGTGAACGGGACCGACGAAATCATTGCCAATTGGGAGAAAATCAAGCAGGCGGAAAACGGCGGGAAACCTAAAGAAAAACCGAGCATTCCGCGGGGTTTGCCCGCGCTGGCGCTGGCTGAAAAGGTGGCGAAACGCGGCAGGTTGGCGCCCGATCTGAAGGAGATTGCGGGGCAAATCGAGAAACTCGGACGGTCGCGCAATCGGGAACAGTCGCTGGGCGCCGTCCTCCTTGCGCTGGCGGGCTACGCGGCTGCAAAGAATATCGATGCAGAAAGCGCCCTGCGCATGGTCGCAAGCAGGCAGAAATGAGAATCGCATGCGAATGGCCGGTTCGCATGCGATTCAACGTTCCGGTGACTTGCGGTGCAGTCGTTTAGGCTGTGCGCCCGGCCACGAGCGCGTCCTGGAGTTTCTTGAGCTCGTCCATCTTGCCTTCTGCCGCGAGCTTTGCCTGTTGGGGCCAAGTCGTGGGATCGGCAGGATAACCGGCTTCGGTGAGAAGTTGGCGGAGTCTATCGACCGGCGTTGTGGAGAGCTGCTTGAAGGACATGATGCCGGCTTTGTTGAAGGCTTCGGCGATCTTGGGACCGATGCCTTCAATAATTACGAGGTCGTCTTTTTTGACGGGAGCGGCGACCGTCTTGCTGGCGGGAGTGACGCCGAGGATGGCTTCTTTGGCGCTTTTCGCGAATCGGAATTTCAGGACCTTTTTCGCGGGCACGTCAATTTCCTGGCCCGATTTCGGTCCAAAGCGCATGATCATCTTGCGCGCAGGGCGCTGCGACAGGGCAATGATGCCGAGACCGGGAATTGTGAATTCGTGGCGCGCTTCCTTATAGGCAAGCTCGACCAATGCGTCCACAACCTCACCGGCAACCTTCTTGGTGACGCCGGTTTTCTCGGCAATGTGAGCGAGGACTTCGGATTTGGTCATTTTTTCTGCCATGTTTTCCTCCTTGGGAAAATGCCTGTTTTATGGGGCGTTTTTACGCATATAATATACCACAATGTTTTGACATGTCAACAGGGTCTTTTGGGGGATACGTGCAAAACATCGTATTTTTGGGGCAAAATCAGCGATTATCAGGGTCAATTTTCGCTCTGAATAGTTATGTCTACCACTAGAATGTTTTCAAGGGATTTTCGGCGATAGCGACAAGACTATTAATTCTAACGAAAAACGGCAGCTATTGTGGCTGCCGCTTTTCATCCGATTTCAAAGACTAGAAAATGCACCCAGTTTGTAAATCTGATTCACACCATTTTGGTCCACACGCTTTAGCCAATGTTGCCGTGAGACTTGTAGAGTGCAAGGCCCATACGTGAAAAGCCGGATCGTTCTCCTTCGTGATTCTCCGCGCAGCCTTTCCAGCACTTGTTGCAGCAATCCGCCCTCAAAGGGCGTATACATGAAAAAGACTGTCCCATCCAAGTAATCTGCTGTACGTGCATCATCATTTATAAATTCTACCTGCGCTAGATTCAAGTCTGCCGCGCACGCTCGCGCAAAAGCGCAATACGCCGGTTCAAATTCCACGCCCTTTGCTCTAGCACCACTGAGCAGATTCACCAGGATGGGAACTTGGCCCAAGCCGGAACCCAAGTCGTAGAAAACTTCTTTTTCCGTGAGGTTTGCCTGCTCGATCAAATCTAAAATGATTCTCGCCGGAGTGGGCTGATTATACACCATCTCCGGTTCTCTTTCTTTTGTCTCGACCGGGGCAGGTTGGGTTAGCAACAAACCGTTGATAAACACGTCGAGGCTATCATAGCCCATATCTTCCTGTTTTCCGCCATCTCTTGAATCACGCCTGACGTATTTATCGATCTGCCCCTTGAAGGCTGTTCCGGCGCAAGCGCCCGCTCGGATGTCTGCCCTGAGCCGTCGAAACAAATTGGCGTCGATTTCTTCCAGTTGAGCCTTGACCCTCTCCGCGTCCTGCTTCAATCCAGTCAATTCATCGGTTTGACTGGACGCAAGGAGCAGCCCCTCAATCCGCTCGACGACATTGAACTCGATATAGTCGATGGCTTGAACTCGGCGGTCGAAATTGACCTCTTCATAGAGAGTCGAGTCCTTCGCTATGGACTCGATCTCCGATTGTATTTCGCCGGTGATATTGCCGAAAGCTTTAATCTGCACGGCGGACCTGGCAGAGATAGGCGCGGTGCGGAACAGAGCCGCTGACCGGATCAATCGCCGCGTTGCCGATGAGAAGGTTAAAGTTTGACCCGGTTGGACCGAATGGATCGTAGCCGGGCGCGCCAACCTCCGGACACGCCTGCCACCAGCCGTGCTGTCCGCAGACAACCCGCGGGTCCAGAGTCTCGTCCAATACAGCACGCGCGCGAACGCTCCCTTCCGGTGTCTCGATGTTGACCCAGTCCCCAGCGCGGATGCCGCGCGCGGTGGCTGTTTCCGGATGGAGCTCCACCTCCGGTTCCATCGCTTTTCGTCGCAGGCTTGGAAGTCCACGGTGCTGGGTCTCGCAAAAGAGGCCATTCTTGGCGCAAGTGAGGATTAACGGGTATCGCGCAGCGAGGTCCGGACGTGACAATGGACTCATCCGCGGCTCCTCATACTCGGGCAGCGGTGGATAGCCGTGTTCCAGCAGCATTTCCGAATACAACTCGATTTTGCGTGTTGGCGTTTTAAAGCCACGCGGTGCACCGTTCACATCATCCGCGAATTTGCGATAGCGCGCTGGCTGAGGCACGCGCACGCCGCCTGGCTGCCCGCGCAGCGTCTCCAGCGACACCCCGGACGGGCCAAGCCGGTAGCGATACCCGGCCTCAATGTCGCCGTCCCAAAAATGCGTGCCGAGTCCAAGGCGGGTCGCGAGATCGAAGACAATCTCCGTATCGGAGCGTGCTTCTCCTTGCGGCTCGACCACCCGGCGGCGCAATTGCACGAACGATTGCGCGTCCGTGCTCACGTCGAAGCCGATCTTGAGAGCTTCGCTCTCGAAAGCACTTGCGACGGGCAGGACAATATCGGCTAGTTCGGCAGTCGGACTCATGAAGAGATCCGCGTGAACGTAAAAGTCGAGAGCCGCGAGGGCCCGGCGCCCGCGTTGGACATCGGAATGAGCGAGGAGCAGGTTTGCGCCAAAGCCGACCAGGCCATGCACGCTATAAGGTTGTTGCTCCAGGATTCCTCGATACAACTCGTCCGAGGTTACAAACCCCCACCGCGATGGACCTAGC
>JBLMXX010000302.1:0-11541 GCA_050257995.1 Acidobacteriota bacterium
CATTTGCGCAATTGGGGCAGGGTGATCGCGCCGAGTCTCTGTTCCGCATGCTCAATCCCATTTATCACGCCGATACGCGGGAAAAGGTCGCGCGGTACAGGGTAGAGCCCTATGTGGTCGCAGCCGACATCTACAGCGTTCCTCCGCACACTGGGCGGGGTGGCTGGACTTGGTACACCGGTTCGAGTGGCTGGATGTATCGAGTGGGACTGGAAGCTATTTTGGGAATACGTCGAATCGGCAAAACGCTACAAATCAAACCTTGCATCCCCAAGAGTTGGGGGAGTTACCTGGTGACGTATCGTGTGGGTGAGACCACCTTTGAGATCCGTGTGGAAAACCCGGCGGGCGCCCAAGTAGAGGTCAAGCAGGTGACGCTGGATGGTCAGGTGCTATCTGGGAACGTGATTCCGCTATCCGATGATGGCCGAGTCCATCAGGTCAATGTCCTGATGGGCTAGCTTGGCGCGGTGCGGGATTTGCGGGCTGCTTGCTTCAACCGCCGCACGTGCGTACGCTTTCCTTTGGACAATCGTTTGGTCTTAGTCTTGCCGGTCTTGTCTGCCATTGGTGTCAACTCCTTGTTCTGTAAATGATGCAATCTCAACTAATAAATACATTGGCTTTCGTCATCTGTTTGTCCCCTAATTGTCTAGAGCGGCTAGATACTCACTGAGCCGCACCTGCCTAATTCCGGTATTGTTTTCAAGGATTGCTTTAAGCTGGCTGGGAATCTCCAGGAGGAACTTGGAAGCCGCCACGGGCATTCCCCCGACGAGTTTGGAAGTCGCATAATCCCGTATATACAGCAATGGCAGGCCGTCCCGGTTAACCGCCAGAGAGACCGTAATCGTGTATGCGGTATGTTCGTCCAACACATGCACTCCATCGGCTCGATACTCAGTGTGGGTACCGGTCTTTTTCCTCGACCCAGCCGTCCAAGTATGTTCTTTGATGCCGGTCTCCTCTTTGAAGAGTGCAACCTGTTCTGCGCCGGTCGCATCTACGGTGCTGAGACCCATGCTGCGAAAGTACTCGGCGAGACTATCCCGAATGGCCTGACCGATTCTCTGCGCCGTCGCGTCGGATATCTGCTTGCGTTTTTCTCGCTGAGCGCTTTCTGTCTGCTCGTCTCTCTTTTTTGTGCTTTCTCTTTCCTGCTCAGTTTCAAATCCATACCTGGATGCCATAGTCTTTTGTCTCCTAGACGAGGACAAGCGTGCCATTGGGGGCGCCCCGCTGGGTCGCCGCGTCTTGCGACCCAGCACGTGCAGGGGCGATGGAGTTACTTGCATTCACTTCGCTTTTGGAAAGCGCTGTCGAACACGGGCCGCAATCTGGCGCTCCGTCATCTTGTCGACCGTTTCGATGCCGACGATACATTCACGGAGACCTTCGCTCTCAAGGCGTTTTTCGAGATCGCCCTTAGCCTCACCCGGACCGAAGATCAGAAGGGAATCTGCATTTCGAATGCACGCGATCACCTCATCATAGTATTTGTCAAGATGGCCTGTAAATCGCCGGTCACGCTGGTCCTCTGCCGAGACTTCCTGTGATCGGGAAAATCGGACGTGTTTCTCTATGTTCGATTCGATGAGTCTCGTCTCTTCGCCTTTGCCTGTGATGCTCACGATGACCGTCTTCCGGTGGTCTATCTACAAACCGATTCGTCTTTTCATCGCTTTCTCCATTATCATTGATCACAGTCGTTTCCAGCGCAAGTTTCTTCATAGCATCGCCAAACGCGTAATGCGCTTTGATGACTGACTTTCACCTTCTCTGTTCAATAGTTCCAACTGTCAGGAAGCGGACGAAATCCCTGATTCTGCCGCCTGCTGGATGAGTTGCTTCAACGCCGGGATCACCTGATCGATTTCGGTGGACTTTATGAAAAAGAAATCCGCGCCCGCTTCGAGGCAGAGTTGGCGATACTCCGGATACGGATAGTCGGTCAGGATAATCACGGCGGGCGCCGGTTTCCCCCTTTTTAAGATTTGCAGCACGTCAATACCGCTCCCATCCAACAAATGGATATCGAGGAGCACCACGTCTGGTTTCTGTTCCTGGATCGCGGTAATCGCCGCCCGTGCGTCGCCCGCTTCGCCGATGACGTGTATTTCCAGCTCATCGGCGAGCACGCGTTTTAATCGCTGGCGGATGATAACCGAGTCATCTACTACGAATACATTCACAAGTCACGGTTCAGAGCAAGTTGGAATGCGGTTGACGAATTGATTGGATGTTTGTGCACGAAAAGCATACTCGGCATGAGCCCCAAAAGGAATCACTTGGATTGGTTCGTTTTTGTCGTAAAAGATTGGAGGACGGTGTCGTTATTTACGACACCGCCCTCCAGGGGACCGATGGGGACAGGTCCAGGGCGACCTATTCAATCAGCCCATGTTCAAGGGCATAGCGAGACAGTTCCACGTCGGATTGCATGTTCATCTTCTGAAGCACACGCATACGGTACGTGTTGACCGTATTCACACTTATTGAAAGTTGGTCCGCAATCTCGCTGCTCTTTTTGCCTGCGGCGAACAGGCGCATCACCTGGAACTCGCGGTCCGAGAGTGTTTCGTGGAGTGGCGTGTCGCCCCGATCCTTCAACTCCGTCGCCAGTTGTTCGGCAAGCCCCGAACTGACGTACTTGCCTCCACCGGCGATTTTGCGAATCGCTTGCACTAGTTCCTCGGTCGCGCTTTCCTTTGTGATGTAGCCGGATGCGCCAGCTTTGAGAGCGCGCACGGCAAAACGGTGCTCCGGGTGGAAAGTCAAGATGAGCACCGGCAAGCGCGGATGTTTTTGACGCAGCTCTTTCAATGCATCCAGCCCACTCTCGCCGGGCATCGTAATGTCCAGAAGGACAACACTCACGGCGAGTCGTTCCAGTTGCTTGAAAAGCTCGGCCACACTATTTGCCGAGCCGACAACCGCCATGTCCGGTTCCCCGGACAACGTCTTTTTTACGCCTTCGCGAATCAACGCATGGTCATCTACGATCAGAACATTAATCATGATCGCCCATCCTTACCTCACCCCCTTGCGTGGCTTCCTTCGCCCTTTTCTGAGCATGTTGAGCGGAGTGCAGTGGAGCTGTCGGAGGGCGAGGGATGAGGTATCACACCGGAATCCGCACCGTGACAGTGGTCCCCTCTTCCGGCGTTCCGTTGAGAACCACCTCCCCGCCGAAAAAATGCGCCCGTTCGCGCATTCCGAGGAGGCCCAGCCGGTGGGTACTGGAGATTTGTTCTTCCGAAATCCCCGTGCCGTTGTCATGCACGGTTAGGATCAGTTGATGATCTTGTTCTTGCAAGCTGCCTTCGACGCGGGTGGCATGCGCGTGGCGTGCGACGTTCGTTAGCGTTTCCTGTAAAATGCGAAACAGCGCCGTCGAACGCTCTGCATCGAGGTGCAATGCATTCACGTTGGAATCGAACCGGCACTCGATTTTGGTCCGCTTTTGAAATTCCCGTACCTGCCATTCGAGCGCCGCCTGCAGCCCCAGATGGTCGAGCACGGCGGGGCGCAGCTCGAGCACGATCTGGTGGATCGTCTGGATCGCATTGTCCACGAGTTTCGTCGTGTCGCCGATCTCTTCGCACAACTTTTCCGGCGATCTTGTTCCGCCTTTTCCGGCGATCTCCTTACTCAAGAATGCCAGGTCCATCTTGATTGCCGTCATCAACGTCCCGATCTCGTCGTGAATCTCCTGCGCGATGCGGACACGTTCTTCCTCGCGCGACGACTGGAGGTGCGCGGTCAGGAGCCGCAGTTGCTCGGTCGTGTTCTGGTGGTCGGCAATTTCGGCTTCGAGGTCCCGGTTGGCATTTTCGAGCTCGCGGGTGCGCTGGGCGACGCGCTGGTCCAACTCCGAGTTGAGGGATTTCGCCTTGTGCGCCGCGTTTTCCGCTCGTGTGTGCTCGGTCGTTTCGCCGATAACCAAGACAATCACGAGCAATGCCAGCAGCGCGAATGCGACTGGTCGAACAGCATTATTCAAAGACGGGATCAGAAAAAAGGCGCCGCCTGAAAGCGCGAGGATACCCAGCACGACGAATGTGCTGAACTTTAACCGTGGATGCTTGATTGGGACCATTTTATCGCCAGGCGCATGGGAGCGAGCCGTCGAATGCCGGGCGAACCTATTATAGCACCTATCCAGAGAAAATGCAGGCTTGTCGTACTAAACGACAACGTGGGCGCGCCTTTTACGACAAAACCAAACCAGTCCAATTGATACTATTCCCAGTCGAAAAGTGTTATGCTGTTGCTACATGTCAGAAGAATTGTCCATGTGCCATCTTGGACGTTCGAAAAGGAGATTCCGAATGGAATCAAAATTGTACGTCGGCAATCTGTCTTACAACGTGACCGAGGAGCAACTGCGTGAGCTGTTTAGCCAGGCAGGCGCCATCAAAGAGGTCACGATGATCATGGATCGCGACACCCAGCGCCCTAAAGGATTTGGCTTTGTCGAAATGACGACGCAAGTCGAAGCCCAGAAGGCGATTGAAATGTTCAACGAGCATGAACTGGATGGTCGCCGCATGACCGTCAACTTTGCCCGCCCGAAGGAAGACCGCGGTTCGCGCGGTGGCTATCGTGACGGCAACCGGAATCGCTATTAGATCGCATATCCGTCATCAAACTCCGTGTTGGCGCAGTCCCGGCTCAAGCGCGGGTGGCGCCGAAAACCGCGCTTTGAAACCAGGCATCGCTGGGCTGTCCGTTCGGCGATGCCTATGTTTTCTCGCGCGTTGCATGTAGATAAGAGGATCGAATCGAGCACGGGTTAGGAGGTCTTTATGCGATTTGAAATCGGGGATCAAGTGGTTCATCCCGTATATGGCGTAGGCACTGTCAGGACAGTGTCCGCGCAGCGCTTCGGCGCCGGACAGTCGCGGCAGTATTACGAGGTCGCCATGGACGATATCACGGTGTGGGCTCCCGTCGACGAGCAAGGCGCCACCGTACTGCGCAAGATTGCCTCCAAGCGCATGCTCGCCGAATGCCGCCGCCTATTGAGCAGTGACCCGGTACCGTTCGACGCAAACCATAAAATGCGGCAGCTCGAAATTACCGAACGCCTGCAAGGTGGATTGCTCCCAGCGCTGTGCGGAATGGTACGCGATCTGCGGGCGCGCAGTTTAAACGCGCCATTGCCCGCAACCGAGGACCGCGTGCTGAGGAGAATTTACAAAGTTCTTTGTGAGGAATGGGCGGCTTCGGATGGAGTGAGCGCTCAGACGGCCCTGCACGAAATTGAAGATCTGCTGCAAGCGACTCGCGGACCACGGTTGCGAAGAGGGGATTTGAGTTCTTGATCGGTTGGCAGTTGATCGGACATCCCAGAGGGGAGTAGCGGTGATGAGTAAAAATATTTCGCTGAACGACAAACAAACCAAGCTACTGATCGAGACGATCGGGAAGAATGAGTGGTGCCCAGCCGATCCGGACGTTCGGTTGGACGTGTGGTCCAATTTTCACCAAGCTCCGGATTTGCTCAAGAATTATTTGTGCAAGGATGGGAGCGGCTATATCCGAGGCTTTTACAATGGTCAAGGCACGTTCTATGTGATGCGATTTCACCTGCGGGATGAAGAATGGACTGATCCGAAATCCTCTCCATTCTGAGATCGAAATGAGCAGCCGTTTCAGGTGCAGAACAAATCGAGGTGTGCAGGATGAACTCGGACCGGCCAAACGAACTCAACGCGCAACGGAAAAACACGAAATCACAAGACGCGCACAAGAATTACGCCCGTTTGCCTGAACAACTCGACATACTCGAGCGGATGGCGCAGAAAGAGTTTGTGCCGCGCTTGGAAGCAATTGCCCAGACCATGTTGGAAGAAGCCGGTACCATCACTGTCAAACGCGGAGACACCCAGGATTACGCCGGCGTAGTGATCGTCGAGTTGATGTTCGGGCGAAAAGACGGACCCCGGGGGTCCTGGACCGCCTACCTCGTCACAATGGAGTTGGACCCGCAGCGCAACGAGGTTTGCCTGCAAGCCGGGCCTAATCTGCACATGAACCGCACGATTGCGTTCGGCACCAAGGACTGGGAAGTTAAACTGATAGACGGCTTTGAATGGCTACTATCCGATTCGATGCGTCCAAACTTGCGGATCAGGAATTGACCTCCGGTATCCTAAACCAAGACGATGATTGGCCATCGGGAAAGCGAGGCAAAATGAGTGTAGAACCTGACTCGGGTCAGGGCGTGAACAGCTCGTTCAATGAATGGGCGGTTCAGGTTTACCATGTCAGTATTCTGAGAACCATCAGCACCGACTACCTGCGGACGCTGCGGGCGGAAATGCTGCACGTGATCGGCCGGATTGACGATGAGTTGAAACAGCGCGCGCGGGAGACCTAATTCCGTGACCGTCGCAGAAAAGGGAGATGTGATGACCATCAAAAGTGAGCGGGGGAAGAGCGGTGGTGACTCATTCACGGATTGGGCAGCCCGGATTTATCCGACGCATTTGTTCGTCAACAAAAGTACGCACTATTTGCAGGTTCTGCATTCGAGAATGCTGCGCGTAATCCGCCGGATAGAAGATGAGTTGAAACGGCGTGAGCACGTGCAGGTATGAACGGAATAGATGCTAAACTTTTCCAGAAGGACACCAACATGGTTAATGAAACGTTGTTCAAGTTACGCCCGCTTGCGGACCGCGTGGTCGTAGAGACTCTCGAAGAAGAACAAAAGACAGCGAGCGGGCTTTTGCTTCCGGAGACCGCCAAGGATAAACCGCAGCAAGGTTTGATCGTCGCCGTGGGCCCAGGCCGCTGGGACGAGAAGGGCGAAAAGCGCGTCGAGATGAACGTATCGGCGCACGATAAAGTCGTCTTTGCCCGGTACTCCGGCACGGAAATCAAGCTCGACGACAAAAAGTACTTGATCATGAGCGAGAAAGACATCCTCGCCGTTCTTGAAAACTAACCGATCACACAATTATTTTGAACGAGGAGGAATACCCAAATGCCTAAGCAAATCGCGTTCTCCGAAGACGCCCGGCGACATCTCAAGACGGGCGTTGATACCATCGCAGATGCAGTCAAGACTACACTCGGACCGAAGGGCCGCAACGTGGCGCTCGACAAGAAATATGGCGCGCCGACAATCACGCACGACGGCGTCACCGTGGCGAAGGAGCTCGAGCTCGAGAATTCGTACGACAACATGGGCGCCCAGTTGCTGAAAGAAGCCGCGACCAAGACGAACGACGTCGCGGGGGATGGCACCACCACCGCGACCGTCCTGGCGCAGATCATTGTCACCGAGGGTCTGAAGAATATCGCGGCCGGTGCAAATGCGATGCTGCTCAAGCGCGGGATCGAAAAAGGCACAGCCGTCCTCGTCGAAGAAATCAAGAAAATGGCGAAGCAGGTCAAAGGCAAGGACGACATCGCCCACATCGCGGCGAATTCTGCCGCCGATCCCGAGATCGGGACCCTCCTCGCGGATGTGATGGACAAAGTGGGCAAGGACGGCGTGATCACCGTCGAAGAGAGCAAGACCGGGCTCGCGTTCGAAACCGAATATGTCGAAGGGATGCAGATCGACCGCGGCTACATTACTCCCTATTTCGTCACGAATCCGGAGCGGATGGAAGCTGTCCTCGAGAACGTCTCCATTCTCCTCACGGATAAGAAAATTTCGGCGCACACCGACATCGTTCCCTTGCTGGAAAAGTTAGTGCAGATGGGCAAGCGCGAGCTCGTCATCGTGGCCGAGGATGTGGACGGTGAAGCGTTGGCAACGCTCGTGCTGAACAAACTGCGTGGACTGGTGAACGTGCTCGCGGTCAAGGCGCCCGGGTTTGGCGATCGTCGTAAGGAAATGCTTCGGGATATGGCGATCCTCACCGGGGCTCAGGTCATCACCGAAGAAATGGGACGTAAATTGGAAACGGCACAGATCGCCGACCTCGGTCAAGCCCGCAAGGTCATCTCGACCAAGGACGATACGACCTTCATCGAGGGCGCGGGCTCGGACAAGGAGATCAAGGGCCGCATCAACGAGATCAAGGCGCAGATCGACAAGACCACGTCTGATTATGATAAAGAGAAATTGCAGGAGCGGCTCGCCAAACTCACGGGCGGTGTGGCCGTGATCCGGGTCGGTGCGGCGACCGAGACAGAACTGAAAGAGAAAAAGCACCGCGTGGAAGACGCCCTCAGCGCAACGCGCGCGGCCGTCGAAGAGGGCGTGGTCCCCGGCGGCGCGGTCGTGTTCCTCAATGTGATTCCCGCGCTGGATAAGGTCGGCGGCACCGGCGACTATGCGACCGGGGTGCAGATTCTCCGCCGCGCGCTGGAAGAACCACTGCGTCAACTGGCGGAGAACGCCGGACACGACGGCGCGGTAGTCGTTGAAGATGTGCGCCGCTTGCAGCGAGAGCAGAACAACCCCAATATCGGCTTTGAGGTCATGTCAGAAGAATATGGCGACATGCTGGAAAAAGGGATCATCGATCCTGCCAAAGTGGTGCGCAGTGCGCTCGAGAACGCCGCGTCGATCGCGGCCATGATCCTGACGACGGAAGCTTTGGTCACGGACCTGCCGGAGAAGGGGAGTCCGATGCCGATGCCACAGATGCCGGAGTATTAGGCAGATTAATTAGTCTTCATGGTCCAAACAAAACCCTAGAGCAAAAAAGACCGCCAGATCACTCGAAAATGAGTAAACTGGCGGTCTCTTCTGTTCAATAGTAGCGGGGCCCAGACTCGAACTGGGGACCTTCGGGTTATGAGCCCCAACCCACAGCTGTATCGTTTTGGCCCCTTGGGTTCTCGCTTTTCGGAAACCTGAAGATGAATGGTTTTCGAGAACCCGAAGAGTTGTGAATCCGACAAACCTTATCGTAGAGCGACCGTCCTAAATGTCAAGCGACTGTCCGAGTCACGGCTTCCCAGGACACTTGTCCACGTGCAAATACTTTTGGCACTCGTCGTTCGTCAACGCGCGCGTCACACGCGATTTCGCGATCGCGATGATGTCGTCAAGCGGAAGCGCATAAATGCGCGCGGTGCCGTCGTTGCTCGATGCCGCTAGACGCTTGCCATCCGGGCTGAAAGCGACGCCTGTAACAAATGCTCCATTAGGGTTGTACAGCGTGAGCGCCTGCTCGCCCCGTCCACTTGCCGTTGAAACATCCCACACTCTCGACGTTCCATCCGGACTGGCAGTTGCGATGCGCGCTCCATCAGGACTGAAAGCTATGCCCGCAGCAACTCCCGAGAGTATGAGCAATACCTTGCCTGTCGCCGCATCCCACACTTTCGTCGTCCCATCGATACTTCCTGTGGCTATGTGTCGCCCATCGGGACTAAATGCTAACGCAAAAATCGTATCCGTGTGCCCAGAGAGCGTGAGCAGCTCTTTGCCTGTGGCAGCATCCCATACCTTTGCCACGCGATCCCAACCCCCCGTGACCACGCGCGTGCCATCCGGGCTGAAGGCGACAGCCCAGACAGGCGCGGTATGACAGCACAGAGTGAGCAACTCTTTGCCCGTTGTCGAATCCCAGACTTTGGCGCTGTTGTCCGCGCCCGGTGTGACGATCCGCTGCCCATCGGGACTGAATGCTACGCGAGGTCCTTGGGGGAAGATAAAAATTTTGGTAGACATACTGACCAATTGTTTGCCTGTCGCCGCATCCCATACCTTGGCGGTCTGGTCCAGACTGATTGTCGCCAGACGACTTCCATCGGAGCTGAAGGCGATGCCGTTGACAGCGTCAGTGTGACCTGACAAGGTGAGCAACTCTTTACCGGTGACTGCATCCCATACTTTTGCTGTTTTATCTTGACCGGCAGTCGCGATGCGTGTGCCATCCGGGCTATACGCGATGTACCGGGCTTGAAGAGTGTGTGCCGCGATAGTCAACGCCTCGCGGCTGCCTGCCGGCGTGATATCCCACACTCTGGCAGTGCCGTCAGTACTTGCAGTAGCCAAGCGCGTGCCATCCGGATTGAGGGACACACCCCAGATTGTAGCAGTATGACCTGGCATTGTCAGTAACAACTCTCCCGTCGCCGCGTTCCACACTTGCGCCGTTCCACTTGAGCTTCCCGTCGCGAGGCGCGTCCCATCATGGCTATAGGCAAGGGACTCCACAACGCTGTGAGCAAATATCGTCAGTAACAATTGCCCTGAGGTGCTGTCCCAGATTTTCGCTGTCGAGTCGCCACTGCCCGTCGCCAGTCGCCTTCCATCTGGGCTGAAGGCAATACCCCAGATCGTACTCGCATGACCTGTCAAAGTGAGCAGTACCTTGCCGCTGACGGCATCCCACACCTTGATAGTGTGCTCTTGCTCATCCGCCCAACTACCCGTCGCAAGGCGCGTCCCATCGGGGCTAAAGGCGACAGGAGCGACTCCTCCCGAATGTCCAATCAAGGTGACCAACTCTTTGCCTGTCGCCGCGTCCCAGATTTTCGCGGTCTTGTCAAGACTGCCAGTTGCCACGCGTGTGCCATCGGGGCTGAAGGCAAGTCCCCGTAAAACGTCGGTGTGACCGCGCAACGTGAACAACTCTTTGCCGGTCGTCGCGTCCCAGATTTTGGCGGTCTTGTCGGCGCTTGCTGTCGCGAGCCATTTCCCATCTGGGCTGAAGACGATCTTATACACTACTTCGGAATGGCAGCACAGAGCCAGCAACTCTTTGCCCGTGACCGCGTCCCATATCTTTACCGATTTATCATTGCTTGCCGTCGCCAGTCGTTTCCCATCCGGGCTGAACGCAACATCATTCAGCCCTGCGGTGTGTCCGCGCAGTGTGAGTAGCACACGCGATGCTTGCACCGCGCGATGCAATGCTTCTTCCGCTTCGCGCATTACAGGTTTGCCGCCGGTAGAACTCACCGACACGGCTTGCAGCGCGAGCAAGATGCTGCGTTCTGGGTCAATGGTTAAGTTGTTGACCGAGTTCACCGACAATTCGCGCGCGAAGGCGATGCGGCGTTCATTCTCCGCAACATCGCGTTGCACAACGGCTTCCTGGCGTTGCGAAAATGCGAAGACTGCCAAACCGATCATCACGACTAACAAAACCGATGAGCCAACGGCGACCCAATGCAGAATATTCGCGCGTCGCCGTTCTGCCTCCGCCAATCTTTGCGCCGCCAACAATTCGCGGTGTCTCTGCGCTTCACGTTCGGCTTCTTCCCGCTCACGCATTTCTTTTGACGCAGCGAGGAACTCGCGCTCCAGCGGATTCAATTCACCCGTGTTTGCCTTTGCCCACTCAAGCGTTTGCGCCAATCGCGCGCCGCGATACAATTCACCCGACTCGTGATTCAACTTTTGCCAAGACTGCGCTGTCTCGGTTAAATGCCGATGCAGCCGCAAGCCCTCTCGATTTTGATTCAGCCATTCGCGCAGGGTGTGCCACTCGCGAATAAGCGCCTCGTGCGCGACTTCGACCGTGCCTTCGCCTTTGGTGATCAACCGCGCCTCGGCGAGAGTGTTCAACACCATTTGAACTTGATCCGCGTCTTGAAGGTGCGGGATGAGTTCGGTCG
>JBLMXX010000303.1:0-4434 GCA_050257995.1 Acidobacteriota bacterium
AAGACAGGCACGTATGGGTCATGATAACGCACCAGGGCTCCCCGTTCGAGCAAAAGCTCTATCACTCGCTCTGCCGGCGAATTGCGTGCGTCGTCGACATCACGTTTGAAAGAAACCCCCAGCACCAGAATTTTGGAGCCATTGATCGACTTGCATTCATGGCCGAGAGCATCGCCTACTAATTTTACAACGTGGAAGGGCATCGCTTCGTTAATGTCTGCTGCCAGCTCGATAAAGCGCGTAAAGAAATCATACTCACGGGCTTTCCACGAGAGATAATAGGGGTCCACCGGGATACAGTGTCCGCCCACGCCAGGGCCGGGATAGAACGGCATGAACCCGAACGGCTTGGTTTTAGCCGCCTCAATCACTTCCCACAAATCAATGCCCATCCGCTCGGACAAGACCGCCAGCTCGTTTACTAATGCGATATTAACAGAGCGGAAAATATTCTCGAGCAGTTTGGTCATCTCCGCTGCCCTGGGTGAGGAGACAACATACACCTCCGGCGTGAGATGGACTAGGAGCGCTTTCGCCAGTTCGGTGCAGCGTGGGGTCAGCCCGCCGAGTACTTTGGGGGTATTCTTGACATTCCAGCCGGCACTGCTCGTGGCACCCGGATCGATACGTTCGGGGGAGAAGGCAAGGTTAAAGTCCTGCCCGGCTTTCAGCCCGGTCCTTTCGAGAATCGGCTGGCAGACCTCTTCTGTGGTGCCGGGGTAAGTGGTGCTCTGGAGAATAACCAGTTGTCCGGCGTGGAGGCGCGGCGCGATACCCTCGGTTGCAGAGATGACCGGTTGCAGGTCAGGTGCCTTCATCCTGTCGAACGGAGTGGGCACGCAGATGAAAATTACATCGGCCAATCGCAATTCATCATAGTCCGTCGTCGGCATGAACTTTCCCTCGCCGACCAGGCGCTTGACGTCCGCGCTCGCCACGTCCGGAATATAACTGGCTCCTTTGCCCAGGCGACTAACTTTGCGCTCATCCACGTCAACGCCAATTACAGGAAACCCGGCGCGCGCAAATTCAACCGCAAGAGGCAATCCCACATATCCTAGCCCGATCACAGCTACCCGCGCGGTCTTGTTCGCGATCTTTGCCTCGAGTTTCAACCTATCCTCCAATAAAATGATTAGGCACCACGCGTAGGCCCGCGCTCCGCCTTCGAAAGGCTCGCCTGATCTGTTCGGGCCGGCAAACGCAGTTCAAAGTTCCACAACCCAAGCACGCCCGCCGCCAGCGCCACGCTCCCGACGATATAATTCTCGACAGCTCCAGCCTGTACGGCAAACATTGCCAATACACCCAAAATTACCGAGACCAGGTACAGAGACAATACTGTTTCGCGAGCCGTATAGCCCTTCGCCCGGAGGCGATGCGACAAATGGTCCGTCCCGCCGTGGGTTAGTGGATTGAGCCTGCGCCGCAGGCGCGAGACCACGACGAGAGTCGTGTCAAAGATGGGCAGGCCGAGGACAAGGACCGGTGTAAGCCAGGTGACAATATCGGGATGACCGGTAAATCGAAGTTTGAGCCCCACGGCGGCGAGAATAAATCCGAGAAAGAGACTGCCGGTATCGCCCATAAAGATGGATGCAGGATTAAAGTTGTAAATGAGAAATCCAACGGACGCGCCCAGGAGCGCGGCCGCCAAACTACCCACCAAATACTGTCCATTCAAAGAGGCAATGAGCACAAAGAACGCCGCGGCACAGGCGGCGACGCCGCCCGACAGGCCGTCCATGTTGTCGAGCAGGTTCATCGCATTCGTGATGCCGACGACCCAAATGAGTGTAATGGGTATATCAATCATCGGCTGATGAAAGACATCCGCCGTGAGCCCCGTGGCGATGAGGATCAAGGCGCCAAACACCTGCCCCCCCAACTTGAGCCCCACTCCCAGTCCCACATGGTCATCCCATATCCCCAGGAATGAGACCCAGGTGGCGCCAATGACGATACCGATAAGTTGAGGAACATAAAACCGATCGGCGAACAGCAAGAGCGCGATCAGGAAAGCCCCATAAATCGCGAGGCCGCCCAAAAGCGGAATAGGACTGGTGTGAATCTTGCGCGCTCCGGGCTGGTCGACGGCGCCAACACGGACCGCAATTCGCTTTGCCAGCGGGGTGCCGCCGATCGCAAAGATCAGGGCAGTGGCAAAGATGAGCATGAATGTTGCCATCTACCTCTCTACTTTTTCAGATCCTGCAGCATTGTCACATAAGCCTGCAAAGAGAGCTTATCCGCATCCGCGGCGAGCGCGAGCGCCGCTTGCACTTGCTTGATGGCCTGGTCAAATTGCTGTGCCTTTTGGGCATCCAGGGCCATCTGCAAATTTTGCCATATCGGTTTTTCGTTTGTAGGAGCAAGCGGCACTGCCGCCGTTATAGCGCGCTGCGCATCATCCGGATGATTCAACTGCAGATTCAACAAGGCAATATTCTTCTGCGCATCATAGTCGGAGGGGGCAAGGCGCAAAACGGTTTGATATTCCGGTATGGCGAACTGCGCCTGGCCGCGTGCCTTCCACATCCCTGCAAGAGTCCGGTGGGCGTTCACATCATTCGGCGACTTGGTCGTCGCCTGAATGGCGCGCTGTAGATTCTGCAATTGCGCGTAAAAATCCTGAAAGCGCTGATAGTCCCGCGTCTGCGTTGGCGAAAGCAACTCCATCAAGCCGCGCATTGTCGTGACCGCGGCGTCGATCTGACCCGATTCGGAATAAAAATTAACGAGCGTCAGGCGGATCATATAATCAGAAGGAGCGATTTCGACAGCCTTTTCCAATTCCTGCCGTTCCAAATCCTTTTGCCCATTCTGCTTATAGAGCCCCGCAAGCGCGAGATGAGGTACGACCGCTTTGGGATTCGCCGCCAGCGCCGCGCGGTATATTTCCACCGTATGCGGCAGAAACTCTGGACGCGCCAGGACCTGCGTGGGCCCCGCCATTGGACTGCCGTCCGGGTCAGACAATGCCGCTACATCGATCCCGAGCGCCTTCCAGTAATTGTTCGCGGCAGAGTCCAAATCAGGATCACGGCGAGTGCGGTAGTATTCACCCAGATACAGAAAGGTCTGTGCAAACTGCGAATCAATTTTCAGAGATTGTTCCAGAACGGACCTGGCTTTGTCCTGCTCCCCGCTTTGGAAAAAAGTCTGGCTCCATTCATTATATAGATACGCCGTCGCAGGGCTCAGCCGGACAGCGGCCTGGTAATAGTCGGACGATTTCTGGAAATGCAGGGCCTTTTCGGCTGGATCATCCACCAGCCCCGCCCAGACACGCTGAAGGCGCGCCAAGTTGGCTGTGTGATCGGTATTGAGCGGATTCAGTTTTTGCGCTTCCAACAGTACCTTTTCGCTCTGGTTGAGCATCTGGAGCCGCTGGGATGGATCGTTCGTCGTACGTGCGCCTTCCAGGAACGCCCGACCCAGGAACAGCGAATAGAAATCCTGACCCGGCTGGAGGGTGAGAGCGCGCTGGTATGTGGCAATACTCTGATCCCACACGCCTGCGTTATCGAGGTTCGTGCCGGACTTGTACAAGATATCTGCCGAGACGACCGTATAGTTGCTGAAATAAATCGATCCGATAGCCACAAGCAAGAGCGCAGGTGCAATGGCAGCATTCGCCGCTGATCGCAAGAGCACTCCCTCGCGTGGAAAAACGTCGAAAGACAGGCAGAACGCGAGGGCGCCAATCAGGACAAAGAAACTGACATAGTAGAGACTAAGCACACTGACAAAGCCCTCGGTCATATCGCCGACCTGGGTCAGCCAACGCATCTGGAACAGGATATACCAGACAGAGACGGTGAGGGACAGCACGACAAAGAGAGCAAGCGCCAATCCCAGCCCGTTCCGGTTCAAGCGCGTTTCCTTTAGTTCTTCGCCAAATCCGATCAGGCCGGCGATGATCCAGGTCAGTACGAGCATGATAAAGATGCCAGGGGACGCGGTATCGCCTATGAAGAAAAGGGAGCGCTGAACCGCCTCCAATGGACTCGGAACTCCGGCCTGATTGTTCACAAACTCATAGGCCAATGTCACCGCAATCAAGGCTGTGATTGCCGTCCATGCCAGGACCGGCATAAGCGGCACATCGCTATTCGCACTTTCCTTACGTGCAGGCGCGCGCGCGCTTTCGACCGCGCGCCGCCGTTTCCGCCGCGCGGATCGGGCACCTTCAATACGTTCCGCTTTGGGCGAATTCGTTGCGGGCTGCCGCGGCATCGAGACCGGCTCGGGTGCCGTCGCCGGTATGGGAGATGCGTCCGTCAGTCGGTTCAATCCTATGATGAGGAGCAGTGCCGCATAAAACCAAAAGTAGGTTCTGGTTGAAACGATGGCAATGCCAAAGTGGATTTCGATAAAGTGCGCGATCAGCGCGGCGAACAAGGCGCTGAGCCAAAGGGCGCGCGGCACGTC
>JBLMXX010000304.1:0-3635 GCA_050257995.1 Acidobacteriota bacterium
TAATCGGCATGATGGACGAGAGGGAAGAGGCGCTCTCCATCCTCAAGGAGAAAATCCAGGCGCGAGGGCATCAGGCCATCATCGCAGACGTCAGTATCGGCACCGGAGCGATTGCTCCTGCTCTCAAGGCGGATATAAGCCCTGAGGAAATCGCAGCAGCAGGTGGGAGCGATATCCAGACCATCCGCGGCATGCTCGCCAAGGAAAGAGACAAGGCCATTTCGATGATGGCGGATGGGATGGCAGCCAAGTCGGTGCAACTGTACGCGGCCGGTGAACTGCACGGCGTCATTGCCGTGGCGGGAATGACAGGGACTTTTCTTTCGCTGACCGTGATGCGGGCATTGCCCTTTGGCCTACCCAAGCTCCTCATCTCGAGCGTCGCCGCGATGCCGGCATATGCCAACAAATTCGCCGAATATTTCGGGCTTAGAGACATCACGGTGATGCACACGGTAACCGACACAGTTGGTATGAATACGCTCGTGCGGACTCTCATGGTCAATGGCGCCGGTGCGATCTGTGGTATGGTGGAATCCGCCGAGCCTCCGGTACGCTCAGACAAGCCGTTGATCGCAATGACTGAATTCGGCTTTTGCGACAAGGGGGCGGGATACGTGCGCGCTCAAGTCCAGGGAAATTACAGCGTCATTTCCTTCCACGCCACCGGCCTGGGAGACCGGGCTGTGTAGGACTTGGTGGGGCAGGGGCTGTTCGATGCTTTTATCGATCTTGTCCCGGCGAATTATGGCGAATATCTGCTGGGTGGCAATCGCGCCTCACAGCCCGATCGCTTGGAGGCCGCATGCCGCCGGGGTGTCCCATATATCCTTTCGCCTTGCGGGTTTGACATGCTCAGCTGCGGTCCGATCGAGCGCAGAGATAAGAACGATCCACTCTGGACGTCGCGCAAGCTGGCGGAAAGAAAACTCTTTGTGCAGGACGCGATGCGAGTCCAGGCGCGCACGAGTGCCGACGAAATGGCAACTGTCGCCAAAGCCGTGGCGGGAAAACTGAATAACCATAGGAACAAGCGCCTGGTCAAGTTCATCGTTCCCACGCGCGGGTTTTCCTCCCTCAGTGTAGAGGGCGGGCAGCTGTATGCGCCGGAAATCGACCGGGTTTTTACCGATACTCTGAAAGAGAGTCTCAGTCCGGAGATCGAGGTCATCCAGGTGGACTCGCATATCAATACACCTGAATTCGGACAAGCAGTGGTGCAAGCACTTGAACCACTCCTGAATAAGAGTTGACCTGATTGGGCTGTGCGGTAATGCTATCAAGAGGAGGTGATGGGACAATAGACGTACGAAATGCACCTTGAAAAACTGAACCGTAAAAGATAATTTCTCTACAAGCGAAGGAGGGAAGCATGGCGGAGAAGACAAGATTTCCCTACGGACGGGAAGTCCAGGTACCGAAGGAAATGGAAGGGTGGGAGGAAATGTATCCCGCTCATCGCCTGTTTTCTGCAGAGAGGCAGGAATGGGAAGACGGCCAGTTTTGGTATGGAGACAAGATCCACGCTCCGGACCCCATGGTCCCACTCGACGAGGTCTTCCATCAGGCCTGGCAAATCGCCCTTTCTCAACACACCACGCGTGTCTTTTGCATACCCCCGGCGCAGGGCGTCGCCCACCGGATGCTCGGCTGCTACCTGTATATTACGGCGATCGCTCCCCCACCGGGAGACGTGATCCAGGCCAAGGCTGAATTATTCCCCAAGCGAACATTTCCCGTGTTCGAGCATTACGAAGAACTGTGGGAGCAGTGGCGTTCCCGCCAGCAGGCGCTGGGAAACGAACTATTGGCTATCAAGATCCCGCATGAACTGCCGCGCTTTGTCCCGGATTTCGACGCGGCCACCCAGGTCCCGAACGCAGGACCCGCACAGGATGTGATTGAAGCGTTCAACAACGCGGTCAACATCATCTATCGCGGGTGGCAGTATCATTTCAGTTACCTGAACGTGACCTACCTCGCTTACCTAATGTTTGCCGATGTGGCACGCAAGCTCTTCCCCGGTATCAGCGAGAGCGCCATTGGCAAGATGGTGGCTGGCGCCGATGTCTCCATGTTCCGCCCGGAGGAGGAACTGTGCCGGTTGTCTCGTCTCGCCCACGCCCAGCCGCGCGTGGCAGCCGTCCTGAAGAGCAATCGCCCTGCCATCCGCAAGATCGAGAGCCTCCGCGAAACTGACGAGGGCATCATGTGGCTCGACGAGATGGAGCGAGTCAAGGACCCCTGGTTCTTTGTTTCGTGCGGCAGTGGCTGGTTCCACTACGAAGGTAGTTGGATCAACAAGTTGGATGTGCCGTTCAGTTACATCAAGGGCTATATCGAGCGCCTTGACAAGGGGGAGCGCATCGAGCGCTCACTCGCGACCATTTCGTCAGCACGCGAGAAGATGCTCGGCGAGTATCGCAAACTCATCGCTTCCGAAGATGACCGCCAGTCGTTTGAGAGCGCATTCAAAAACACGCGCACCATCTACCGCTATGCTGAGGACCACCTCTTCTGGGTCGAGCATTGGTTCCACACCATCTGGTTCGAAAAGATGAGGGAATTCGGGCGCCTGTTCGTCAAGCAGGGCATCCTCAAAGACGTAGAAGATTTCTTCATGTTCAACCGCCTCGAGATTCCCGCTTTGATCGAGGACCTGGCCACCTCCTGGGCACTGGGTGAGAACATTCCGACCCTGAACTGGGCGGCCAAAGCCGCCAAGCGGAAAAGCATCCTCGAAGCGGCCGCCAAGTGGTCGCCTCCTCCTGCACTGGGCGTGCCACCCGAAGTGGTCGCGGAGCCGTTTACGGTCATGCTCTGGGGCGTGACGACGGAACGCGTCCATGACTGGCTGGAGGGAGCGGGTACTAAATCCGGCGACCTGAACGAACTCAAGGGGTTTGCATCGTCCGCCGGCTGTGTCGAAGGCAAGGCGCGTGTGCTCAAGCTGCTTGACGATATTGTCACTTTGGAGCAGGACGACATAATGGTCGTCCCGAATACCAACCCTGCCTGGGCGCCGGTGTTCTCCAAGATCAAGGCTGCTGTTACCGACATCGGCGGCATCACCTCCCATGCCGCCATTGTCTGCCGCGAATACGGAGTGCCCTCGGTGACCGGCACGGGCACGGCAACCCAAGTCATCAAGACGGGAGATGTCATCAAGGTGGATGGTGATCGCGGCGTCGTCAGCATTGTCAAGCGCGCGAATGGGAGCGGGGACGGGCACGCTTCCGGTTCCTAAGCGTCTCTGCACGCGCAGCGTCTATTAGGCGTGTCGATAGGGGCGATTCGCTCAATAAAGAATCGAAGGGATCGCCCCTTTTTCAAAGTTGTGGCTGAGGAGATGAAGAAATGGCATATGTGTTGGGATTCGAGGAGGTCAGCAAAACTTCCCTGCCGACTGTCGGAGGCAAGAATGCCAGTTTGGGCGAAATGCTCAAAGCGGGCATCCGGGTGCCTCCGGGTTTCGCCATCACCACAGATAGCTATGTCGATCTCATTACATCGGCTGGGGTAGATAATGAAATCCAGAGTATATTGTCACAGGTCAATCCGGATGAGGTTCCATCTCTCGACAGCGCGAGCGCTCGGATCCAGACTTTGATTATGAATGCCTCTATGCCTGCCGA
>JBLMXX010000305.1:0-4333 GCA_050257995.1 Acidobacteriota bacterium
TAGGAGATTCCCGAATTCGGGTGCGAAAAGTTGGGGTTGTCGAGGGGAAAAGTTCTATGCGGGGCAAAGCGAGTCAGCAAGATCCATTGGTGAGGCCATCAAGGGTCCAGGTGCACGAGGCCGTTCTGAATGGCAAAGCGCACCAGCCCGGCCGTATCCTCAATACCGAGCTGCTCCATGATCTGACGCCGGTAGACGTCGAAGGATTTCACGCTGATGCTCAGTTTTTCCGCGATCTCTTTTCGCGAGTGCCCCTCGGCGATGAGCTGCAAGACTTCGCGCTGCCGGGGGGACAGCTGCTCCAGCGGGCTTGGCGCGTCCGACCGGCGCGCGAAATCGGCAAGGAGATGCTTGGAAATGGCCGGGGTGAGATAGGGCTCACCGCGAGCAACGGCTCTCACCGCCAGTTCCAATTCCGCGGTGCTGGCGCGTTTCAATATGTAACCCTGGGCTCCCGCGCGCAGTGCCCGCCGCGCATATTCCTCGTTGGCATGCATGGAAAGGATCAGGACGCGCACTTGCGGCGAGTCACGCGCGATCAGGGCGGTGGCTTCGAGACCGTTCAACTCGGGCATGGCGATATCCATGAGCACGAGGTCCGGCTTGAGAGTCTCCACAAGTTTCAGGGCCGCGCGACCGTCCGCCGCTTCGCCGACGACCTGCACCCCCTCAAAGCTCTCAAGCAAGGCGCGGAACCCTGCCCGGACCAGGTCGTGATCATCGGCAAGCAGAACTCGAATCGGGCTCATTCGAGGACCTTCTCCGGCGCGCGCGGCGCCGGGCTTTGCGTCGAAACCTCCAGCGGAAAATGGGCGCGGACTTGGGTCCCGCAGCGGGGCGCCGATTCAAATTCGATCTCTCCTGCCACCAGGCGAACGCGCTCTTGCATTGCCAGTAGACCAAAGTTCTCATTATGCGCCGTGCGCTCCAAAGCCCGCGCGACATCAAACCCCACTCCGTCATCGCGGACGACGAGCAGCAATTCGGCCTCCGTCCGGCGTAGCTCGATGCGCACCTGCTTGGCGCGGGCGTGCCGGGCGACGTTCGTCAGCGCCGCCTGTGCGACCCGAAAGCAGGTCGTCTCCAGGCTGGGGGGCAAACGCATCTCCTCCGGAGTCGCCAGAAATGTCACCTGGAACCCGGAACGCTGCGCCTGCCGCCTGGCATACCATTCCAGAGCGGGGACCAGACCAAAGTCGTCGAGCAGAGAGGGCCGGAGGTCCACGGACAGATCGCTAATCTGACCGAGGGCGCGTTCGACCACTCCGATGCTCTCATCCAGACGCTGGGCGAGTGCGCGTGGGATGTCAGAGAGCTGGAGCGCCTGCAGGTTCGTCTTGACGGCTGTGAGCACCTGCCCGATTTCGTCATGCAGTTCGCGAGCGAGAAAACGGCGCTCTTTCTCCTGGGAATCGATGGTGTGCTCTGCCAGGCGGCGAGAGCGTTCCTCGCTCTCGCGTAACGCCTGCTCCGTCCGCTTGCGCTCGGCGACCTCGTCCTCCAGCAGTGCCGTCCGCTCTTTCACCAACCTTTCGAGATTCCGGTTCAGCGCCTTGAGCGAAACCTCGAGCTGGACGACCACCAGGAAAAAACCCAACTTGGCCGCCGCATTCCAATACCTCGCGAGCGGATTGGAGTAGACCGTCCCCAGCGCGAGATCGACCCGCAGCCAGACAATCGCGCTGATCAGGGAGAGGAGAAAACCAGCGCGGCGCCCGGAAGACCAGGCGACGAGAGAGAGCGGGATTAGATAAAAGAGGGTGAACGATATATCGGGTCCCGTCAGGTAATCGGCAAATCCCAGCACTACCACCGCGGCGAGGCCGATGATCGTCGTGACGACTTGGGGACGGTTCAGCGCATGAGCAATTCTAAGCATGATCACATTCTTGAAAGAGACCCTTTGGCTCTCTAACACCCAAAGGGTCTTGTCGTACGATCTGCGCCTAATGACCGTCACGCGGCATTATGACGGCGCGGCGGCCGGGAGACTCCGCCGGACCATCTGCTCGAGAGGTATCAGAGAGATGCCGAATGTCCGCGCGGTCTCGGTCATGTCGATCGGCGTTTCAAACATTCCCATACCCGTGAGCAGCGGCACGATGGCCTCCGGCAGTCCCGGCACCGGCTCGCCAGGGTTGACGACGCGCACCTGGACCGGGCGCCCCAGCACGCGCTGATAGGTCATCGCGGCATCGCGGAAAGAGAGCGGCTCCGGACCGCCGAGGACCAGCCGTTGGTTGCGCGCTGCCGGGTTGTCCAAGGCGGCTATCGTGAACGCCACCACATCCGCCGCCGAGATGAATGAATGTTTAGTGTCGGCACTTGCGACGACGGTTACGGGTTGTCCTTGCATCGCCGGCATCCCGACGACCCTCCCCACCCACATTTCCATGAATGCGTTTGGCGCGATGATCGTGTACGGAATGCCGCTGGCGATCAGGTGTTCTTCTGTCGCGCCCTTTGCCGCCAAGAACGGGGCCGGGCTGCGCGCGTCCGCCATCTGCACGGACACGAAAACAAAGTGTTTCACGCCTGCCTGTTTCGCCGCGTCGATCAGGGAACGGTTGCCCTTGAGGTCGACGTTTTCGACATTGTCATCGCCGCCGCGCTGCACCGAATTCGCGGTAGTGATGACCGTGTCCACTCCTTGGCAGGCAGGGAGGAGCGAGGCCGTGTCTTTGAGGTCGCCCAAGACGACCTGCGCTCCGCGCTCGACGAGCGGCGCGTAGTTGGACGGCGGACGCGCGAGGATGCGGACCGGCTTGCCTTGCGCCAACAGCGTTTGGGTGATGGCGCCACCGAGGTTACCGGTAGCACCGACGACGAGAATCATGGCTCCTCCTTCTACCGACATTAGTAGAATCTGCCCCCCTTCAAGATACGCCCCACGGCGTCCTGGGGGAGTCTAATCAACCATTTCGACCGGAGCAATCTCTCAGCCATTCATCGGCTATAACTCGATGATCCCTTTTTGAATCGCGTACTTGATGAGCTCACCACGGTCGTGCATCCCCAATTTCTCCATGATGTGGGCGCGATGGTTCTGCACGGTCCGCACGCTGAGGTTGAGCAAGTCGGCGATCTCTTTGTTGGTATGTCCTTCGGCAATCAACTGCAAGACTTCGCGTTCGCGGTCCGTCAGCCCGTCGAACGAATCCCGCTCCTGTCCCAACTCCACGCGGCGCAAATAGTCCTCCACCAGGCGTTTGGTGATGGAGGGATAGAGAAAGGCTTCCCCATTATAAACCGAGTGGATGGCATAGACAAGTTCACTCCCCGCGACCTTTTTCAAAACATAACCGGCGGCGCCCGCCTCCAGCATCTGGGATACGTACTCGTCGCTCTCGTACATGGTCAGCACGAGCACGCGCGCGTTCGGGTTATCGCGGCGGATCTGCTTGGTGGCTTCCAGCCCGTTGAGGAGCGGCATCGCAATATCCATGAGGATGATGTCGGGCTTGACCTCGCGCGCCTTGTCCACCGCCTCGCGCCCATCCACCGCTTCGGCGACCACTTCGATATCCGGCTGAGAATTCAACAACAGCCGGATCCCTTCCCTCAATATCGTGTGGTCGTCGCAAATGAGGACTCGTATCTTTGACATCGTTAGCCCATTGTCACTCGACCGGAATCTCTACCGTCAACGTCGTGCCTGCACCGATGCTCGATTCCAACTTGTACGTGCCGCCCAACAGGCCCACGCGTTCCTGCACGCCGAAAAGCCCCCAATGATGGTCGCCGTCCGACTCGTGCGCTTTTCCCTTTACATCAAAGCCCTGCCCATCATCCTGCACCACCAGGACCCATTTGGAATCCTGGCGATTCAACCGTACCAGGACGTGCCGGGCGTTGGCATGGCGGATCACGTTGTTGATCGCTTCCTGAGCAATACGGAACATGCCCGTCTCAACGGAAGTTGTGGCGCGTCCGAGATGACTGCCGGCGTCCACCTGGAGCTGGATGCCGGCGGACTCACAAGAGTTCTTGGCATACCAGCGCACCGCGGCTGCTAGCCCGAGATCGTCCAACAAGGCGGGGCGCAGGTCGAAGATCATCTTGCGGATATTTTCGAGCGTCTGCTCGGCGAGCACCCGTGTGCCCCGCATCCGCCCGCGCACCTCGATCATGTCGTCCGGCAGGATCTCCTCGCACATTTCGAGGTTGAGTAAAACCCGCGCCAGCGCGCCGCTGGTATCGTCGTGCAGTTCGCGCGCGATGCGCTTGCGCTCGTCTTCCTGCGCGCTCAGCACCTGTCCGGAGAGCCGCCGGACTTGCGCGCGGTTTGATTCGATCTCTTTCGTGTGCGCGGCCAGGCGTTCGAGCATCGTGT
>JBLMXX010000306.1:0-5232 GCA_050257995.1 Acidobacteriota bacterium
GCAAAAGCGATTCGAGCAAAATCTTGATCGAAAATGGAAGTTGCCCAAGATTGGGCGCAACCCCCGTCTTAGCCAGTCGGTCCAGACGGTATATATAGTGATCGCCAAGTCTGGCGCGCGCGCCAAAAGTGTTATGCTGCGTTGACATCTTAGATTCCTTTCGTTGTTTATGACGGACGAATTATAGCACAGTTCTAGATCACTTGATGAAGGAGTATGACCACAACCGCCACCCAAAAGACCGCCAACGCCGTTGCCAGCGATACCAGTACATTTCTTAGCCTGTGGCTTCCAGCGCGCGCTGAGACTGGGGGAGCTAGAGGAGGACTTTGGTGACACGAAAACCAGGCAGATCATCACCTTAACCCCGCTCTGCTTCCAAGCGGGAAACAGTGTCGGGCACGAGGAGAGACTTTAGAGACATCCTTTCCGCCACGCGCAACAGTGCATCGACCACTTGAGGGTCGAATTGGGTACCCCGGTGACGTTTGATTTCCGCCAGTGCCTGTTCAATGGTTTGCCCTCTGCGATAAGGGCGATCGGAGGTCATGGCGTCCAACGTATCCAGTACGGCAAGGATACGTCCCTCAATCGGGATTTCTTTTCCACTCAGGCCAAATGGATAGCCCTGACCGTCGTACCGTTCCTGATGATAAAGAATATAGGGGAGGACAGACCGCAGGATGCTGACGGATTCCAGCATCTTGGCACCCACAATGGGGTGCTTTTTCATCTGAGCGTATTCCTCGTCCGTCAGTCGATAGGGCTTGCGCAGGATGGCATCGCTCACGCCGATCTTGCCGATATCGTGTAAAAGTGAGCCTATCTCAAGTAGTTCAATTTGCTCATGGGTCCAACCCATCTCACGCGCCGTCTCAATGGCTACCGATGTGACTCGTTCCGCGTGCCCTGCCGTGTACGGGTCGCGCGCTTCAATCGCGTTCGCGATCACCCGGACCGTATCCGTAAACGCGCGTTTGAGGTCGGAATACAGCCGGGCGTTCTCGAGTGCAATCGAGCTTTGGGTAGCAAAGGCGGCAAGAGAATCGCGGTCATCTTCGTCAAATGGAGTGCCATCCGCCTTATTGATGACTTCCAGGACGCCGGTGCTACGACCATTGTTGGTGAGGGGAACACACAGGAGCGAGCGCGTTGGCAGCATGGCTGCCACATCCTGGTCGCGGTAGTGACGCGGGTCGGACTGGACGTCGTTGACGATTAGCGGTTTTCCGGCTTGAAAGACGGCTCCTGCAATCCCGACGCCGGGAGGTAGGCGGGTATTGATCAACTTGGGACCGGCGGGTCCCAGCGCGACCCGAAACGTCAAATCACCTGCTTCTTCGGCGGTGAGCACAGAGCCTGCTTCACAATTTAAAAGCTCGACCGCTTTCTCCATAATGGAATGGAGGACGGCGTCGACATCCAGTATTCGTGTGAGATTGCGACCGATCTCGTTCAAATTCTGCAGTTGGATATTGCTGCGGCGCAACTGTTTGTAAAGGCGGGCGTTTTCCAGCGCGGCGGCGGCCTGGGCGCTCAGGGCTGTTACGAGTTCAAGGTCATCACGCGTGAGCGGTGCCGTGCCTGTCGATCGGTGAATATTGAGGACCCCCAGCACGTTCTGCACATGCCCCGCGACAGGAGGAGGAATCAGTGGCAAGGACATTGAGGAGCCGATGGTTTCTGGTTTTGGGAAAAAGTTGACAAACCGCCCTGCTTCTACAGAGCCCACCAACAAGATTGGCTCGCGGTGTTCGGCGACCCACCCAATGACCCCTTCGTCGAATTTCAACCGAGTTTCGGCGATGACGGAAGAGGAAAGGTGGGTAGCGGCTTCGATGTATAGATCGCCGCGGTGCTCGTCGACTATCATCAGAGAAGCGCTGTCGGCTCGAACCAATTGGATGGCAATCTGCAACAGCTCCCGGATGAGGGGATCCCACTCTAGGATGGCGCTCAACCGCGCCCCGGCGACATACAAGGCGGACAAATCCGCATAGCGCTGGCGCAGTTCCTCTGTGGCTTGGTGGGTTTTGATCGATTCGGGCTCGGTGGACGGCTCCGGGTTGGTTATAGGAGGCGGGGTATTCAATTCGTCCTCAGGCAAAGTACACCTGGTTCATACCGTTGCGAGTTGCAGACCGTTGTGCCGTTTGAGCCAGATCGAGCAGATCGAAAATGGACGCGCAACCTTCGCGCGGATAGGTGCACGTGCCTAGTGAGGTCGTAATATGGCTATAACCGCCAGTGTCATTCAACCCAATAGACGAAATCGCGTGGCGGAGCCGTTCGGCTGCCCCATGTGCCCCGGCGCGGTCCGTCATGATGAGGAGCACGGCGAAAGCATCCTGTTCGTAGCGTGCGACTAGATCAAATGAGCGGACGGTGCTGCGCAGCACCGTGGCGACGCGGTGTAATACCTGATCGCCGATCTGTTGTCCGTTTCTTGCATTTATCTCGTGCATGCCGTCCACGTCGATGATCATAGCTGTGATAGGCTGGTTGAAGCGCCAGCTGCGCCGAAACTCCCGGTCGGCCATGTCAAGAAAGGCCGATCGCTTTGATACTCCACTGACAGGGTCAATCGGTGAGAGTCTCTCATTCTCTTGCGCAAGGTGTGCTAATTCTATGGCTAATGATCCTTGCGCGGCAAGCGACTCGAGCAATGCGGTCCGCTCCGGATCCAGGTCAATGTCGGGCAGTGGATACACCACTAGGACGCCGAGGGACTCGCTCCCTGCCGAGAGTGGCGTGCCGACAAAATGGGTTCCCAAAGTACTTGAATCGGACACTGTTCTACGCTCGCTGGAAACCCGCCAAGGGAATGCGTCGCCCACTGTTTGAATAAAATCGCGGGCTGCGGTGCCGGGATCCGGGTAGCCGAATGCCGAGTCCAGTTGCAGTCCAGTCCCACTGCGGGAGAGAAGTATGGCAGCATGGGGAGCGTCGAACAGGTAGGCGCTCGATTGAGCGAGGAGTTGGAGGGTTTCTGCCAGGGGTTTGCCATCACGCATGGATTGAGTCATCATGCGGATCGCCGTGGGCACCGGGAGGTCTTGCGATTCAAGGGGATGGGCTGGCTCGGGCGGGAGCAGAGTAACCCGGCGGCGCAAGGCTTGAACTTCGGCGGCACGTTCTACAATGTGCGTGAGCAAATTTACGTCCTCTATCGGCTTGAGTAGATATGCAAAAGCGCCCTCTTTCAAGCCAATCGTGGCAGAGCCCATTGAGCTTGGGTCCGCGAGGAGGATGATTTGCGTTCCGGGGCTCGCCGCATGAATTTCCCGCATGACTTCGAGCCCGTCCCGGCGAGGCATCAGAATACTGGCAATAACGATATCGAACAATCCGTGAGTGAATCGTGCGAGCGCGTCGGCACCGTCCGCGGCGGTGACGACGGTAAAGCCCTGTCGCTCCAGTGCGCGGCGCAGCAAAATGAGGGTTGCTTCGTCAGGCTCGGCCAGGAGGATGCGGAAATCGGAATTCATGTGAAATTCTTTGCCTCCTTAGATTATACAACAAAAAACCCCTCATGCAAAACTCCCCAAAAGAGTGTTGACAATCCAACTCTGATTCTGATATACTTGCGCTCACAATCGGTTGCTGCAAAAGTCGCATGCGAGAGGGGGTGATGGTTCTTCGCCCTATCTTCCGTCTTGGTTGCGGATCTATGACCCACGTTCGCCGAGAATTGCCGCAAGTCGTTCGATGGAACAAGCGCGGCGATCCCCACTTCTGAAGGAGGAGATGATGTCGAACGTTCGCATGACACGACGCGAGTTTTTAAGGACTATGGCAGTCGGAGCTGGCGCCCTCTCAGTCGCCCCACTGTTGGAGGCATGCGCCGCGCCGGCGCCCGCGGTTTCCACGCGTGAGGCATTCAAGATTGGCTCGATCCTGCCGTATACGAAAGTGTATGCGGGCTTGGGCGAAAGCATTACGAATGGGATGACTCTATATTTCGAGGGTGTGAACAACATCGCGGGTGGGCGTAAGATAGAGTGGGTGAAAGAAGACGAAGAAAATGACGCGCAGGTCTCATTGCGCAAATTGACCAAGCTGATCGAGCAGGACAAGATTGACCTGTTCACGGGTGTTGTGAGCACTGCGGTGGTATACGCTCTGCGCGACCCCTTGCACGAAGCGAAGATGATTAGCATCATCTCCAACGCCGGCGGCAATTTGTTGACCCGTAAGGGAGAAAAAGGCGCCGCCAAGGGGCGCTTCAGCCCCTATATCTATCGGGCTTCGTTCTCCTCTTATCAGATCAGCAACCCGCTCGGGGACTGGGTCGCGAAGAATGTCTCGAAAAAAGTAGCCATCTGTGCTTCCAATTACGGCTTTGGCACCGAAAGTGCCGCGGACTTTAAGGCGACTTTTACGGCGGCAGGCGGCACCATCATGGGCAATGACGTTCTCCCCCCGCTGGGCACGAATGACTTTTCAGCCTTTTTGCCCCAGCTCGCCGCGACCAAGGCAGAAGCAGTTTACAGCTTTTTCTCCGGCTCCGATGCGCTTAACTATGTCAAACAATTTGATCAATTCGGGCTGAGCAAAGACATGAAGATTGTAGGCGCCGGATTTCTCACCGAGACGGATGTCCTTCCGGACCAGGGCAAATCGGCATTGGGCGCGTACACTTCTCTGCATTGGTCGACGGCGTTGGACAATGCGGCGAACAAAAAGTTCATGGACGATTACGCCAAGCGGTTTCCCGGCAAGGCGGTGGACGTGTTTGCCATGCAGGGCTACGATTCCGCTCGCGTGATCGTGGAGGCGTTGAACAAGGTCAAAGGCGACACGAGCAACAAGGACCAATTCATGGACGCGATCCGCTCGGTGACGTTCGACAGCCCGCGCGGGCGATTCGCCTTCGACCCCAAGACCCAGAATGTCGTGAACCAGGTCTATTTCCGCCAGGTTAGGGATGCCGGAGGCAGGCTCGAGAATACCATTATCGGCAAGACGGATAGTCCCATCTCCGATCCCGAGAATATGTAGGCTATGGGGCGACCTCCTCCGGCGCGTTGAGGCTGGTCGCCCTTTTATGAGATTTATGCTCAATCTTACTCCCGATTTGTTTGCCATTCAGTTTCTGAACGGCCTCGCTTCTGGCGTCTTGCTTTTTCTGCTGGCGGCGGGGCTTTCCATTATTTTTGGCATGATGGATGTCATGAACCTCGCGCATGGGTCGTTCTACATGCTGGGTGCGTACATTGGCTACTCGACCTT
>JBLMXX010000307.1:0-3190 GCA_050257995.1 Acidobacteriota bacterium
CACTTGGCAGCATCGTCAAGTCACTTGTTTTCATTATGGATGATGGTCGCACCGTACTGGCGCTTGTGGCGGGTGACCAGCGCGCTGATAGTGATAAGATCGCACGGTGCCTGGATGCGAGAAGCGCGCGAATGGCAAACGGCGAAGAGGTACGCACCCGAACCTCCTACGCTATCGGCGGCGTTCCGCCAGTGGCACACATCACGCCCATAGAGACCTTGATCGATCAGACGCTGCTGCGTTTTGAAACGGTATGGGCTGCCGCGGGCGCTCCGAATGCCCTTTTTGCGATCAACACGCACAAACTCTTGCAACTCACGCAGGGACGCGTGGAAGATATAGTCACTGGAACGTAGTGAGGCACATATGGCATTAAAGCGAATTGCAGTTTTGACCAGCGGCGGCGATGCCCCCGGTATGAACTCGGCCGTTCGCGCCGTCGTCCGTATGGCAACGGGTCTCGGGCTGGAAGTCTTTGGAATTGAACGCGGCTATCAAGGATTGTTGGAGGCTGATTTTCACCGGCTCCAGGTACGCGATATCGGAGGGATTCTGGGCCGCGGCGGGACCATCCTTCAGAGCGCTCGAACGGAGGAGTTCAAGACCGAAGCGGGACGCCGCCGGGCACTGCATAACTTGAACAAGACCGGTATTGACGGTCTCATTATCATCGGCGGTAACGGCACCCATCAAGGCGCTTATGGGCTGTCCAAAATGGGGTTCCCCATTGTTACGATCCCCAGCACGATTGACAACGATCTTTGCTTTACCGATATCACGCTGGGCGTGGACACGGCGCTCAACACCGTACTTGAAGCCATCGACAAGATCCGCGACACGGCGTCCAGTCACCAGCGCGCCTTTCTCATTGAAACAATGGGACGCAATTCCGGGTATCTGGCGCTGATGAGTGGCATTGCAGGGGGAGCCGAAGTGATCCTGATTCCCGAAGCCCCCATGACACCAGAACAAGTCCTGGAAGCGATTCAGGCGCAGTACGCGCTTGGCAAGGCACATAGCATCATCGTCGTCGCCGAAGGTTACAAGCCCGGTACGCAAGCGGTCTATGATTACTTGCGCGAGCGCGAAAAAGAATGTGGATTTACGGTCCGCATGACGATTCTGGGACACATTCAGCGCGGCGGTCGTCCCACGGCTGCGGAGCGCGTGCTCGCCACGCGTCTAGGCGTTGCCGCCGTCCAGGAACTGACAGCGGGAAATTACGGGGTGATGGTCGGGCTGGTCGGCAACAAGATCCAGATCACCGACCTCTCCCAGGTTGTCGCCTGCCATAAAGGGGTGGACCTTGAGTTTTATGAACTGGCTAAGACTCTCGAGTTCGGGCAATCGGCGACGAGCCCCCTCATGAGAACAGCTCCCCCCACACTCTCTGAATGGTCCCGTCTGGGTGGAGATGGCACAGTTCGCGTGGAAGACCGCGCGCCGGAAGAATTCTGACATAAGAAATGGCGCAGGAACCGCTTCGCTCTTGCGCTATGGTCTTCTTTTGCCATTTGCGGCTTCTCTGCTATAATGCGGGTGATGTCGCTCTCGAGCACGCCGCCGGATGAGCCGGTGTTCGTCCAACGTGGTCCCGCTCCTCGCACAGATGAACCTGTACTCCACCTCGCCGCCCACCGCGGGGTGTTTTTTACCGCGACCACAGCCCTCTACGCCAGTTCCATCCTTTTGGTTATCTTGGCCGCCAACCCCTATTTTGCGCAGACGTGGGACGTTTCCACGTTCATCCAAGCCGGCCATCGTTTTCTGGATGGCGGCAACCCTTTTGACCTGTATGCGCAAACTCGGTCGGCGCAGACCTGGCCTTACGCCTACCCGCCGCTGCATGCCTTGGTTGTGGCTCTGGCGCTTTTCGCCGGCAATGTGTTACACTTTCTGCCGGAATTCGTCTGGGCGCGTGTTCCCGCACTGGTTGCGGATATCGGCATTGGCATATTTTTGTATATCGTTGTAGAACGGAAAACGACAAGCCCTTTGCTAGCGCAGATGGCACTGGTACTCTGGCTGTTCAATCCAATCACCTTATATGATACTGCCATCCAGGGACATTTTGAAAGCGAGTGGCTGATCTTTGTGCTGTTGGCATATGTCCGATTCGAGAATTCTGAAGGACGCGGCCTGGTCCTGACCTCTATCGCTCTCGCCACCGCCGTGCTGTTCAAGCAAACGGCAATTCTATTCGCGGTTCCGCTATGGATATTGATTGTCGCGGGTCCCGTCCCTGCATGGCCTCTGACGAGACGCTTGAGGCATCTCGTTCTGTCCGGACTCGTCTTCGGTATTGTCGTAGGAGTCATATGCCTGCCCTATCTACTTTTCTCTAGCGATTTTCTCTACATGAATCTGACGTACGTCGAAAACATACCCGTACAGACCCAATCGTGGATCGTCGCCCTACTCGGCTTGACGCGCTCCTCTGACAACGCGCTGACCAGTGATTTCTTTTTGCTCCGTTACCAGATGCTTGTGACTCTGCTGGCAGTGGCCGGGATGGCATTCTGGGCCGCGCGGCGCGGGTGGAACCTGTATCTCATCGGATCCCTTGTTGCCATCCTCTTTTTCCTCACGTCGAAAAAAGTGATGGGGTATTACTATGTGATGCTGTTTCCTTTTTTGCTGATCGAGTGCCTGCCCCGACGTCGTTTTGACCTGCTCCTCGTTGCATTCACCGCCACCGCCTGGATTTCACTCTCCCCTTATTACGCGGGGTGGGCAAGTCCGGAACATTGGTGGATTTATGCAGTGCTCGGGGCGCTCAACAGCCTGCTGTTTGTGTGGATGTTCGTCCAACTCGTGCGCCGACCTGGGAAAGAGGACATTCCGGCGAATCCGCGCCTGACTCTGTTCACGACGCTGGGATTGTTCGCCGCCGCGGTGCTCGCGGTGTTAATGCAACCGCTGGTGCAGTCATCCGGCAGTCCCATCAAGGCGCCGATCATCATGCCCGGGATGGAAGGGAGCGCAGGGCTCGCATTCGTCCTGGTTGCCATTCTGTTGACGCCGATCTTGGCGCTGATAGTAAGTGGGACACGCGAGATGGAAGGCAAAACCGGAATGGCCGCCTGGGGCGTGGTCTGGCTTTTTGTGCCTTTGTTCTTTGCGGTTTATACTCTGACCAAAGAGTCCACCGCGATTCTCGAGATCGCACTCAAGACATTGGGAGGCTGAA
>JBLMXX010000308.1:0-3836 GCA_050257995.1 Acidobacteriota bacterium
ATGTCGGCTTTGACATTCCGAATGAATTCGTCGTCGGCTACGGTCTCGATTTCAACGAGATATACCGCAATCTCCCCTTCGTCGGCGTGCTCAAGCCGGAGTTGTACATCTCTCCAAATCCGGCGAACGCGTCTGAGTAAACTCTCGCCCCACTGTGATTGCCCACGACTCGGCGTTGGAGACTGCTGCGCCCCTGCGGGGCTCGCAGTGACAAACACGTTGACGGCAAAAGGAATTGGCGCGAGAATAGGCGCCGTAGTTGCTCCATCCCATCTTCGAAAGGAGTCTTGATGATCTCGAAAAAGCTGCAGGACGCCATCAACGCCCAGATTCAGGCGGAGATGTATTCCTCGAATCTATACCTCTCGATGGCTGCCTACTGCGAATCGATCAATATGAAGGGCTTTGCCCATTGGATGCGCTTACAGGCAGGCGAAGAACTGATGCACGCGCACAAATTCTTCGACTATGTCATCCAACGGGAAGGGCGGGCGCAGGTCGGAGCCATCGAAGCGCCGCCCCAGGAATTCAAGTCGCCGCGCGATGTTTTCGATCAGACCCTGGCTCACGAAAAAAAAGTAACCGGCCTGATCTACAGCTTGTACGAATTGGCACTGGCCGAAAAGGACTATGCTGCACAGAGCATGCTCCAGTGGTTTATCACTGAGCAGGTGGAAGAAGAAGCCAACGCGTCCGAATACGTCGCCAAGCTCAAGATGATCGGGGAAAGCAGTAACGCCATCTTTATGCTCGACAAGGAATTGGGCAAGCGCGGCACCCGGTAAACGACCCGAGCGACAAGGAAACAAAGAGATGCGGAGATTGAAGGTCAGTCTCCGCATTTTGTTACGAGTCACTGCGTTGTCATTGCGAGCCCCGAAGGGGCGAAGCAATCCCCAATGTTGATTTGGCAAGTCCATGTAGGGGATTGCTCATCTGCCCTCCCACTCCGCTGCGCTGCGGGGACTGTCGTGGCGGGATCGCAGATGCTAGGGTCGCGAAAATCGCTGGCAATGACAAGCCAATGGCAATGACAGGTCGCAGACCACTCGCAACGCTCAGTCTTCGATCTTTTCCACCGCCGCGCGGACACGCGCAAGCGCGAGCTTGATGTTCTCCAAAGAGTTGGCATACGAAAAGCGAATATAGCCCTCGCCCGCCGCGCCGAACGCGGTGCCGCTCAGGCACGCCACGCCGGCGTCATTCAATATATAGTCCGCCAGCTTCCTCGATTCCCACGGCGTCCCTCTGACATTTGGAAACGCGTAGAACGCCCCGTGCGGCTTGAGGCATTTAAAGCCCGGTATGGCATTCAACCCATCGACAATCGTATCGCGGCGCTCCTTGAACGCGGCAACCATTCTGGTCACCGAGTCCTGCGGACCCGTCAATGCCTCGACGCCGGCATACTGGGTAAACCCGGCGACGCATGAGTTGGAGTTGGTCTGCAGTCGGACGATATGCGGCACCAATGCCTTCGGCATGACGCCGTAACCGAGACGCCAGCCGGTCATGGCATAGGTCTTACTGAATCCATCCAATAGGACGGTGCGCTCGAGCATCCCCGGCATACTCAGCAAACTGCTGAACGTGCCCTCGTAAAGCACGCGCCAGTAGATCTCGTCGGTGAAAACGGTAATGTCGTACTTGTTCGCCACCTCCGCGACGACCTCCAGGTCTGAGCGTTCCAGCACGCCGCCGGTGGGATTGTGGGGCGAATTGAGGATGATGAGTTTCGTCTTGGCGTTCGCTTTCGAGCGGAACTCATTGGGGTCAAACCGGAAATTGTTTTCCTCGCGCAACAGATACGGGACGGGCTTGCCGCCGCTGAACTCGATCATGCTCTCGTAGATGGGAAAGCCGGGAGCAGGATAGAGCACCTCGTCGCCCGCTTCGACCAGCGCCAGAATGGTAAAGAACATGATGGGTTTGGCGCCGGGAGTCACCACCACCTGGTCGGGAGAGACCTGGATGCCGCGGGTCTTGCCAACCTCGTTCGCAATGGCCTCCCGCAACTCGGGAATGCCCTGGCTCGGCGTGTACTTTGTCTTGCCGTCCTTCAGCGCGCGGATCCCCGCTTCGACAATGTTTTGCGGTGTCGGGAAATCCGGCTCGCCCACTTCGAGATGGACCACGCTACGCCCCTGCGCCTCCAGCGCGCGCGCCTTGACGAGCACTTCAAAGGCGGTCTCTGTGCCTAATCTGCTCATTCGTTGAGCCACTTGCATCTCAGCCTCCTTCAGCCAATGTATGATTTCAGACTGCAATTACTTTTTCCCCCAGCGCTGCAGGCGGATTTCCTGACGCGCCTCCGCTTCTGCCCAGCGCCGCTTTTCGTCCTCTGATTCCAAAATGAGCGGAGGGACCGGAACGGGATGCCCCTCGTCGTTCAGCGCCACGTACACGGCAAAAGCAGAGTTCGTGTGCGTGATCTCGCCCGTAATCGGGTTTTCGGCTTCCACGCGCACGCCCACTTCAATCGACGTCCGGCCGACCCAGTTTACCGCCGAGCGTAACGTCAGTAAATGTCCGACCTTGACCGGCGACAGAAATGACATTGAGTCGACCGCGACAGTCACGACGGGCCGGCGGGCGTGACGCATCGCCGCCAGCCCACCGGCTTCGTCCACGAGCTTCATGATATAGCCGCCATGGATGTTTCCCAGAGGGTTTGCATCCGATGGCATCATCTGTTGGCTCAAGATGACCTGGGAATCGGACGCGCATTTGCCCGGAAAACTGGGGTCGCCGCCCCGCACATCCAAACCGAATTCCGTCCGTTCGTCTGCCATTCCAGTCTCCGGCGATCAAAATAACGAGCGCCTCTATTTTATCGACCCTGACGCATTTTGGCAAGCACGTATTGGGTAATCACCGAAATGGGCAGAACGCGCAGCGGGTGAAATAGGGAACAGGACCGTGGAGATTTTCCGCGATCCTGTTTTTGCTTTGGGGCGCACGGCCGTGCGCCCCACAAGATGACGCCCCACGACTATGAGGTTAGCATTTTCCTTGCGCGTCGACGACGGCGATCGCGGCGATGTTGACAATGTCTTTCACTTCGTCATCCTGCTGCAGGACATGGATCGGCTTGCCCAGCCCCAGCAGGATCGGTCCAATCGCTTCAGCTTCGCCGAGCCGCTGGAGCAGTTTGTAGGCGACGTTCGCCGCTTCCAGGCTGGGGAAGACGAGCACGTTCGGCTCGCGCACCTTGGCGAAGGGATAACGCCCTTCCAGGATTTGCGGCACGACCGCCGTGTCGGCCATCATTTCGCCGTCCACCACCAGGTCGGGACGCCGGGCGCGCACGATCTCGACGGCGCGATGGACCTTTTCGGCGAGGGGATGCGGAGTGCTCCCAAAGTTGGAGAAGGAGAGCATGGCGACGCGCGGCTCGACGGCGAAATTCCGCGCTGCATCGGCCGCGAGTATGGCGATCTCCGCCAAGTCTTCCGAGTCGGGGTCGATGTTCACCGTGGCGTCCGTGAAGAAAAAGACGCGCTCTTTGACGATCATGATGTACATGCCCGCTGCTTTTTTGATGCCCTCGGCGGTGCCGACGATCTGGAGCGCGGGGCGGATGACGTCGGGATAGTTAAAGGTCAGACCGCTGACGAATGCATCGGCATCGCCCAGTTTCACCATCATCGGACCGTATTGATTGCGGCGCGTCAGGCGGCGCTCGGCCATCCCGCGCGTGACGCCCTTGCGGGCGCGCAAGATATGGTACGCGCCGACATAGCGTTCCCAATCGGGACCGTCGGCGGCGGCTTCGGGCGTGACGACCTCCGGCTTGAAATCGAGTCCCAACTCTTTGATCTTTTGCTCGATCACGG
>JBLMXX010000309.1:0-3836 GCA_050257995.1 Acidobacteriota bacterium
GTGAAGAATTAGGGATGGAGAATGGCGCCATTCCTCCAGAATATGTTCAAGACCCGGTCGCACTCCGGCAGCCTGATATTGCCCATCTCTTGGGCCGCGACCCTGTCCGCACGCCGATGCAGTGGGACGGTTCGCCGAACGCTGGATTCGCGCGCCCGGGTGTACAAACATGGTTGCCCGTCGCAAGTAACTACGCCGAATGTAACGTCGAGTGGCAATCGCAAGAGTCCACATCTATGCTTCATTTATATCGCGCCCTTGCGCAACTGCGACGCGTCGAGCCCTCTCTCGCGATTGGCGGGTACGCGTCCATCGATGCAGGCGTCGAGGATATTTTCGCTTATACGCGCGCGGCTCCAAACGCTGCGCGTTTCCTGATTGTGCTCAACTTTGGTGTTCGGGTGCACACGCTTGACCTGGGCCAGGTCGCGGCAAGTGCAAACATTATGGTCGCAACCGGGATGCGAAGTGGCGACGTGGAGTTGACGGGCCTTGCGCTCGGTCCCAATGAAGGTCTGGTGCTGAAGCTGATCGACTAGAAAATTCCAGAGCATCCGAAACGATGTTCACATACTCTGTTTTCAAGCCCGACCGCAGATTTACACTTGGTTCTTTGACGCTAATTACGGATGATGACATGCAGTTCGCCGGGTCCATGTACGCCAATCGTACTAATCTGCTCGATATCGGATGTGCGGCTGGGACCTGTGATGAGAGTGACGCAGCTAGCATTCCCGGCCGCCACGCGAAGGAAGGAAACGATGTTGGATAAGGTGGGCACAATTTGGTCGGGCCTGATTACCACGAGGTGGACGGGTGGCAGATTGGTCGCGCTCCGCGGATTTCCCGGTCCGGCTAAAAGAATGAGAGTCCCCGTTTCCGCAATCGCACAATCCGCGCCACTGATGACCATATCTGCCGACGCGAGAAATTGCCTCATAGCCACTCGCGCCTTTTCCTCACTCCCCTCTCTCGTTCGCCATGCTTGAAAATGTACGGCGTTTGCTTCGATACCTGCATTCCCCAGCAACTCGCCTACTCCGAGCCCGCTCGTTGCAGGCCCCTCGATCAATCCGACGCGGCGTGCGGAATGTGCCAACGCTATTTCTAGGATTTTTGCGACTACCTCTGTATCGTCTTCAGGTGTGTACACCTTGCCACCCACCGCGCCAAGTGCCGTTGCAAAGCGCTCCACTCCTCCGTCAACTGTCGGCAACGTTGGAGCGGTCATGGGACTCGTTTGCCAGGCGGGCGCGCGGCGTATGGCATCGCGAACACGTGCTAGAAATTCAGTTTGGGGGACCGGCATTGTCATTTCGATTTCTCCTCAAGACCTAATTCTGCTGCGCGGGAATGGAATGGTCGCGAGGCCAGCGCGGGGAAATCACGCCCCTGGGTCCATGCGGCGAGTGGCGGCGGTGCGGATGAAATGCGCCCACGGCGGACAAAAGGAATCTGCACAATCTTGCCTGCCTGTGCAGCCAGCCGGTACAACACCGGAGACGTGGCAATAATTCGGTAACCCCGAAAGACCAGCCTCTCCAGCCATGATTTGGCTCCATTGACTTCGGCTTGGTCGTGCCGCAACTCGAGCAACATCCTAGGGAGGTCGATTTTCACGGGGCAGGCATCCAGGCAGGCACCGCACAAACTCGACGCGTACGCCAGGTCGCCATATTTGTCCAATCCTTCGTACAGCGGCGTGATGACGGCGCCGATCGGGCCAGAATAGACCCATCCGTAGGCATGCCCTCCCGTCTCGCGATACACTGGACAAACGTTGAGGCATGCTCCACAGCGAATACACAACGCCGATTCGCGATATTTGGTGCCAAGGATGCGGGTGCGCCCTCCGTCGAGTATGATCACGTGCAGTTCTTCAGGTCCATCGGCTTCGCCAGAGCGGCGCGGCCCGGTAATCATTGTGACATAAGTCGAAATCCTCTGTCCGGTTGCACTGCCCGTGAGCAGTTTGAGCAGGACTGCCCAATCTTCCCATGTGGGCACAACCCGTTCTGCTCCCATGATCGCGATGTGGACGGGCGGTAGGCTAGATACCATCCGCCCATTACCCTCGTTCGTGACCAGTGTAAGCGTGCCCGTTTCGGCGATTCCAAAATTGACACCGCTTATGCCCATGCCTGCTGAGAGGAACTGCTCCCGCAGGGTTTCCCGTGCGACCCGGGTCAAACCGGCAATCTCGCGCGGGACGGAGCGCCCCGTCCTCTTGTCGAACAGCGCCGCAACGGACTCTTTGGTGTGGTGAATCGCGGGCACAATCAGGTGGGACGGAGGCTCGTGGGCAAGTTGGATGATCCACTCGCCCAGGTCGGTCTCGACAATATCAATCCCCTCTGCAAACATGGAATGGTTTAGCCCGATTTCTTCCGAGACCATGGACTTGCTCTTGACGGCGAGCTTTACCCCGCGGCGTTGGGCAATATCGAGTACGATACGAACGGCGTCCTCGCGCGTTGTTGCCCAATGTACGACGCCGCCGGCAGATTGGACCTTGTCCGCAAATTGATTCAAATACTCGTCCAAGTGGTCGAGGACATTCTCACGGATCGCGCGCCCGCGGTTTTTGAGTGCCGCGTAAATTTCCTTGTCCGCGAACACGGTCTCGCGGCCCTTGAGTAGTCTTTCGGTCGCTGCGATCAGCGCGGCCTGGAGTTGGGCGTTCGCCATCGGGGCACGAGCGCGCTCGAGAAATTGCGCCTTAGCCATGGGTTGCCTCGGATGCGAGAATTTGGGAAAAATGCATCACGCGCAGTGACGGATTGATGCGAGCAAAATAGCCGCGCATGTTCATGATGCACGCGGCGTCGCTTGTGACGAGCGTGTTCACGCCGGTCGACTGAAACCTTTGGAGCTTGTGGTCCAGAATGCCTATCGACACATCCGGCATTTTTATGGAAAACGTGCCGCCGAACCCACAGCACCAATCACTCCGCTCCATCTCGATAATCTCGAGCCCGCGCACCCGGCTCAACAATTGGCGTGGCTCTCCGCGGACGCCGAGCATACGGGTCAGGTGACAGGCATCGTGATAGGTCACTTGGCCGTGCCATTCCGCTCCCAAATCGTCAACCCTGAGTACGTGCACGAGGAATTCACTTAGTTCAAAAGTACGCGCCGCTATACGTTCCACTCGCTTCAGCATGGCGGGATCGTTTTCAAACAAGTGGGGGTACTCTTTACGAACGGCTGCCACGCACGACCCGCTGGGCGAGACAATCGCCTCGGCATCTTCAAAGACCTCAACTAGGTGCCGGGCGAGATGTGCTGTTTCACCCTGGTAGCCGGTATTGAACGCAACTTGGCCGCAGCAGGTCTGGGCACGCGGGAAATAGACCTTAACACCCGCGCGGTTCAAGACTTTGACGGTCGCTTCGCCGATCTCGGGGAAGAACAGATCTGCCACGCACGAGATAAAAAGCGCGACTCGCATGCTATTCCTTTCCAGGATCTTTGATAAAGTACAAGATTATTTTACCACAGACCACGGGTTCGCCAAATTTGCCCAATTAAAAACCCGCTTTGGTACGTTCCAAGGCGGGCGCAAGTTTTGTGGCGGTTCACTCCTCGTCTCAGTCCTTCTCATTCATAGGCGCGATCCAGCAGGTCCAACACGTGGAGCACCTCAGCATTCAAGCCCGCGCGACGCACGCCCTGTTGAAGTTGGAGTAGGCAACCAGCATTTGCCGTGACGATAATATCTGGTTGGGTGGAGGTTATATTGACCATTTTCTCATCGAGGATTTGCGTCGAGAGGTCAGGGTGGGTGACATTGTAGATGCCCGCACTCCCGCAACAGCGATCAGAGTCGCGCATCT
>JBLMXX010000310.1:0-3703 GCA_050257995.1 Acidobacteriota bacterium
ACAAACTTGTCCCCTACTCGCTTCTGCGCTATCATCGACAATCGTCAACTCCAAGATGCAGAGGCAAATGTGACATTCACGTATCGTGCTCCGCTCCCCAGGGACCTTTTCTTGCTCGATCCGGAGGTTGCCTTTCTCAACCACGGCTCATTCGGCGCGACGCCTCGTCCTATATTTGAGAAATACCAATGGTGGCAGCGCGAACTGGAACGCCAGCCCGTCGAATTCCTGGGGCGCCGCTTCGACGATTTGCTGCGGGACGCGCGTACGGCACTTGGCGCGTACGTTCACACGGCTGCTGACAACCTCGTCTACGTGACGAACGCGACTACCGGTCTGAACATCGTCGCGCGCAGTTTGCACCTGAGCCCCGGCGACGAAATCCTCACGACCGATCACGAGTACGGCGCGCTCGACCGCACCTGGCGATTCCTTTGCCGCAAGACGGGCGCCGCGTACAAGCAACAGCGGATTCCCGTGCCTGTATCAAGTCCCCAAGACATCGGGGACCGGCTTTGGTCAGGCGTCACATCGCGTACACGCGCGATCTTTTTCAGTCACATTACCTCGCCGACCGCGCTGACATTCCCCGTGCAAGAAATTTGCCGCCGCGCGCGGCAAGCGGGAATCATCAGCATCGTCGACGGCGCGCACGCGGTGGGGCAGGTTCCGCTCGACCTGGAAGAGATCGGCGCAGATTTCTACAGTTCGAACCTGCACAAGTGGATGTGCTGTCCCAAGGGCTCCGCCTTCCTTTACGCGCGTCCGGAAAAACAGGACCTGGTTGAACCGTTAATTGTCAGTTGGGGTTACGAGTCCGAGAAACCCGGCGCATCACGATTCGTGGACGAGCAGGAATGGACAGGCACGCGCGATATCGCCGCCTGGCTCACCACGCCAAAAGCGATAGAGTTCTACGAAAAGTACAACTGGGAGCAAGTACGCGCCCAATGCCACACCCTCGCCCGGTACGTGCGCGAACGGATCACGGCGCTGACCGGTCTGCCGCCCCTCAGCCCTGACTCGACCGATTGGTATAGGCAGATGGTCACGCTTCCGCTGCCGCCATGCGACGCCGCACAATTGAAATCGCGCTTGTACGATGAATTCCGCGTCGAAGTCCCCATTGTCATTTGGCACGACCAACCGTACATTCGCGTGTCGATCCAGGCATACAACACTCTGGAAGAAGTGGAAAATCTTGTGCTCGCACTTGGCGTTTGCCTGACCCCTTCAAGTCGATCGAGTTGACCCGTTTCGCATTCCCCCGGAATATGCTATACTTTCCCCACAGGCACGGAGGACGACCGCGTGCCTATCGGATACTCACGCTCTGAACTCACTCAAGGAGGTGCACCTTGAAAACTCTAGTCAACGGTTTTGAAATGTCGTATGACGATACCGGCGCGACCGGAACGCCGCTGCTCCTGGTCCACGGCTTTCCGCTGGACCGCACGCTCTGGCTGGCTCAGACCCACGGTTTGGCCGATGCGGCGCGCGTGATCGCGCCGGACCTGCGCGGCTGCGGCGAGTCCGGGATGCCGTCCGGAACGGTCACGATGGATGCATACGCCGGGGACTTGAACGCGCTGCTGGACTCGCTGGGCATCCAGAGCGTTATCCTCGGCGGTCTTTCGATGGGTGGATACATCGCGTTCGCGTTCTACCGCCAATACCCCCAGCGCGTGCGCGGGCTCATCCTTGCCGACACCCGCGCCCTACCCGATTCGGCGGAAGGCAAGAAAGGGCGGGATGAGAACATCGCGCTCGTGCGGGAGAAAGGCGCCGGCGCGATCGCCGACAAAATGCTCCCCAAGATGTTGACGCCCAAGACGCTCGAAACGCGTCCGGAAGTGGCGAACGCCGTGCGCAGCCTGATGGCGCGCCAGCCGGTCAAAGGCATCGTCGCCCAGTTGTCCGCCCTGCGCGATCGTCCGGACTCGACCCCCACGCTGGCGCAGATCAAGGTCCCCACGCTCGTCGTCGTCGGAGCGGAAGACACCCTGACTCCCCCAAAAGATTCAGAGATGATGCGGGATGCCATCCGCGGCGCACGGCTCGTGACGATTCCCGGCGCCGCCCACCTCTCCAATTACGAACAGCCGCAAGCGTTCGACACTGCCGTCCGCGAATTCGTAAAATCCCTGTGATCGTAAAGAACAGAAAACGAGCCCCGCCAACCCTGCGGGGCTCGTTTTCTGCTGAGAGCGCGCTGTATATCAACGCGGGCGAAATTCAACTTCGGCATGACCGCCGTTCAGGGTAATATCCGCAAAGGTATTCAACCCGAGCGGGATGACGCGCCACGTGCCCGTGCACGCGTGCGCAAACTCGACGACATAGGGACCGCGTTCCGGCTTGCTGCCGGTGTACTTTGGATCGCTGATGTAACTGCCATCCGTCGACGCGACGACGACGGGCCAGTCCGTTTTGCCGAAAACGGTCGCCGCCACCGAGCAGGGACCCGTGCCCTTTGTGTTCGAGACCAACACGGCTTCCCAGTAATTAGAGTTCGGATTCGGCGTTGCCGTCGGCAGGAGGACGACCGAGGGGATGTACGGTGTTGCCGTCGGCGGAATGTATGGCATCACCGGTGGATAGTTCGGATAGGCCGGCACCAGGACGATGGGCGGCAGCGATACGGGAGGCGGGTTCACCGGAGCCACCCCTCCCGGCACGAACAGGCGCTGACCGGTCCAGATGAAAGAGGGATTGGGCAGCCGGTTGGCGATTTGCATGGCGTAGACGGTCGTGCCGTACTGCGCGGCGATCAAAGAGAGATAGTCGCCGGGTCGCACGATATGGTAAATGCCCTGCGATGGAGGCGGCGGGACAATGGGCACTCCGGGGGCGCCCGGGATGCGCAGGGTCTGACCCGCATAGATCCAGTAATTATACAGTCCGTTCGTCTGCATCAGAGCCGCGACCGATGTGCCATAGCGCGTCGCAATCGAAAAGAGGGTATCGCCCGATTGAACGAGGTATGTAGTGGAAGCTGGGGAGGGGACTGGCGCGGCGGTCGTGCCCGGAATGACCAGGCGCTGGCCGATCCAGATGAAATCGGCATTGCGCAGACTGTTGGTCTGCACCAACGCGTTCACCGACGTGCCATAGCGCGCGGCAATGGAAAAGAGCGTATCGCCCCAACCGACCACGTGGACCACCGGCGCATCGGCGTTGACGGGCGACGAAGTGATCCCGGCAAAGCCGGCGACAAGCGACAAGAGCAGAGCGAGACCGACCAGGTGCGTGCGAGTAAACCGCATAATTCCTCCAGGTCGCACGTCATTGTGCGCAAGGGTATTTGGAGCGGATGGGTGTTACGTCTCTTTTTTGGATGACTTGGCTCGGGTATTCTTTGGCGTTCTCTTTGACCCTGCGGATGCCCGCGAGGATTTCACGACGGAGGGAGATTCCCGGACCCGGCGCTGCTTGTCAGCACCCAGTTTGGGGGGTGTTCCGGGACGTTTTTGGACCAAAGCCGTTTCCTCTTTTTCTACGCCTTGCTCCGCGTCCAATGCCGCCAGTTCCTCTTCCGTCTCCAGCTCGCGGTCCTTGAGGAAGTGTTCCAGGTCGGCCTGGCGGACGCGATAACTGCCTTCCAATTTGACGGCTTTCAACTTGCGCAGGCGGATGTAACGGCGAATGGTGAACGGACTGATGCCCAGGGTCTGGGCCACCTCGTTCGTGCTGAAAAATTCAC
>JBLMXX010000311.1:0-2607 GCA_050257995.1 Acidobacteriota bacterium
ACAGGAGCAGAGCCGTCACCACCGGCAGAACGGACCCGGGCGCCCACTGCTGCCCCGCGCGCGCCATTAACGGTTGAATGGCGAACGTCCCCAGGTTCGTAAAAAGGATAAAAAGCCCGATTGCCATCGCGCTGTCGCCGAACCGGGTTACCACAAAGGCCTTGCGCGCCGCGTTGCCATTGGCAGGGTCTTGATACCAGAATCCGATGAGCAGATAACTGCAGAGACCGACGCCTTCCCATCCCAGGTAGAGCAATAACAAATTATCGGCGAGGAGCAAGGTCAGCATCGAGCAGACGAAAAGATTCATGTACGCGAAAAACCGGGCATAGTCCACATCGCCCGGCATGAACTCAGTGGAATACAGATGGATGAGAAATCCCACGAAGGTCACGACGACGATCATCACGAGCGACAAAGCATCCAGGTAAAACGCGATTCCCGGATTCAAGCCGCCCACCTGCATCCACGTCCAGAGGGTTTGGGAGTATGCGCCTCCGGGCGGGGGCGCCGCGATGAAATTCGCCGCGACCGACAAGGTCAGGACCGCGTCCAGCCCGATCGAACCAGCTCCGATCAAGGCGACCCAGAACCTACTGGTCCGGTGTCCGATCAACGCCAGGATCGCGAAACTGATGAACGGGAGGATCGGAATAAGCCAAAGCAAAGAGAGCAAGTTTCCCCCACCCACCCTATCCACGCATCTCGCTGGCGGCGTCTGCGTCCAGCGCCTTCCAACGGTGGTGCAGCAGCATGACGAGCGCAAGCCCGACGGACACCTCGGCGGCGGCCATCGCGAGTATGAATATGAACATGATTTGACCGTCCGGCTGTCCCCAGCGCGATCCGGCGACGACGAATGCCAACCCGGCGGCATTCAACATGATCTCTATGGAGAGCAGGATAAAGACAATATTGCGGCGAACCAAAACGCCGACCAGGCCCAGCGTAAAGAGTACCGCCGCAAGAAGCAATCCGTATTCCATTGGCACAGTCGCCATCGACATCACCTCCGTAATTGTTCCGCCGTGCGGGCTGCCTCTGGAGGCGGCGTCTGGCCCGCGCCGGCATTGGTTTCCAGTCCGCGTCCATCCCCGGATGCCACCGGCGACGCATCGCCGGGTTCCGGCTTTCGGACTGTTGCACGCCGCCCAAGATGATATGCGCCTATCAGGCCCGCCAGCAGCAACATGGATGCCAGTTCCACACCCAGCAAGTACGGTCCAAAGAGAGCAACGCCCACCAGCTTGGGATCGATCGCGCGGGCACCGGTCGCCCCGGGCGACGCATTTGCAGCAAGGACGTAGACCAGTTCGGCAATGAGAATTAAAGCCAGAACGGCGGGACCGGTCCACACTTCCGCCCCGAGCCATTGCCTTTCCTGCTCAGTGGACCGCGACCCCAGGTTGAGCATCATGATGACAAAGACAAAGAGGACCATGATCGCGCCGGCATACACGATGACTTGCAGCGCGGCGACAAAGGGCGCACCCAACACAAAAAAGATCACCGCCACCGACAAGAGCGACACGATCAGGTAGAGGAGGGCGTGCACGGCATTCGTCTGCGTGATCACCAACAATGTCGAGAGGATGGCAACCGCAGCCGAAAGATAAAAGATAGTTTCCATATCGTCACCGCACGATCGCGCGACCGGTTATGGGAGCAGCCGGTGCAGATCAATCGGAGGCGCTTCGTTTTCTGCCTCGCCTTTATCCTTGCCGCCGATCTTTACCCCGGAGACTCGCCAAAAATTATAGCCGGGATACTTGCCCTGCCCGTCGATCAGCAGGTCCTCTTTTTCATATACCAGATTGGGACGGCTGTACTCGCTCATCTCCACATCCGGGGTGAGTTGGATGGCGTAGGTGGGACACGCTTCTTCACAATAGCCGCAAAAAATACAGCGCGAGAAATTGATCCGGAAGAATTCCGGATAGCGCCGCCCCGTTTCGTCCTCGGTTGCCTGCAACGAGATACAGTCTACCGGGCAGGCGGCTGAACACAAATAGCATGCCACACAGCGTTCGGCGCCGTCCGGGTCACGCGACAAGATGATGCGACCGCGAAACCGCGGGGGAAAGACTTTTTTCTCCTCGGGGTATTGGATCGTCGCCCGGGGACGGAACATGTGCGAAAGTACCAACCCAATGCTTCTGAACGTACTGAGCATTATCGCCTCCGGCCTAGCCGATTGCCAGCGCCACTCCCGCCGTAATCACCAAGTTGAGCAGTGCGATGGGCAGCATTATTTTCCACGCATACGCCATCAATTGGTCGAAACGGGGACGCGGGAGCGAGCCGCGCAATAATATGAATAGACAGATCAGAATACCCGTCTTGATGGCAAACCACACCAGCGGGGGCAGAAACGGACCCAGCCACCCGCCGAAAAAGAGCGTCACGATCAATGCCGAAATCAAGGTAATGCCCAGGTATTCGCCGACGAAGAACATTCCGAATTTCATGCCCGAATATTCGGTATGAAAACCGGCACCTAACTCATTCTCCGATTCCGGCAGGTCAAACGGCAGGCGGCGCGTCTCGGCGAGCGCGGCGATGCTGAATGTCGCGAGCCCAAGGACCTGTGGAATGCAAAACCAGACC
>JBLMXX010000312.1:0-6775 GCA_050257995.1 Acidobacteriota bacterium
TCCGCCATCACACGGATGTAATTGTCGGTATAGCCGGACCACTGTCCTCGGTCTCCCGTCTCCCAGAGCACTTGCATCGTCCGCCCGATAAAGCGCTCGGCAAAGGCGCGGGCGGCGGAATTCGCCACAACCTGCATCCGTTTGCGGCGCGCTTCTTTGGCAGAGTCGGAACTTTGAAGGGGCATGCCCGCCGCGACCGTGCCTTCGCGCGCTGAATATGGGAAAACGTGGACACGCGAAAACTTCATCTCCTCGACGAACCGGATGCTGGTCTCAAACTCGGCGTCACTCTCGCCGGGGAAACCCACGATCACATCGGTAGTAATGCCGACGTCGGGAATCCTTTCCCGCGCCCTTTCGGCGGCGTGGGCAAATTGCGCCGCGGTGTAGGCGCGGCGCATGCGCCGCAGAGTAGTGTCGGCGCCACTTTGGAGGGAAAGATGGAGATGGCGGCACAGCCGCGGGTCGCGCCACAGGTCGAGGAGCGATTCATCCAGGTCCCACGGCGCGATGCTCGTCAGACGCAAGCGCGGCACGGCAGTTTCGTTCAGGATGGCAGCTACCAGGTCGCGTAGACCGTGGACCTTGTCGCCGTCGTGCTCATAGACCGAGATTTGCACACCGGTCAGGATGATTTCCTGATAGCCCGCTTCGACCAGCCCTTTGACCTCCGACAGGACCTCCGGCAGTGGACGACTGTGCTCTTTCCCGCGAGCGAGCGGGATGATACAGTACGTACAGCTCATGTTACAGCCGTCCATCACTTTGACGAACGCCCGGGTCTTGAGCGATGCAGGAGCGATGAGCGGCGATGCGTATTCCGGTTTGCCTCCGTCCGCCGACCATAATCGATTATCGGCTGATGATGGCGTGGCGATCGATCCATCACTCAAAAGGTCACCGCTCGCTGCTTCCGGCATCCGGCAGCCGGTGCCGGTAGTCTGGAAGCGGGCATCACCCAGCAAATCGCCCGCGAGCGCAACCAGCCGGTCCTTGTCGGCATTGGGAACGACCAGCGCCACGTTCGGCAGACGGGCGGCCTCTTCCGGCGCGATGCTGGCAAAACAACCCGTCAGCACGATACGCGCGCCGGGGTGAGCGCGCGCCAGTTGGCGGGCAAGCTGGCGTGATTTGGCGGCCGCCACATGGGTCACCGTGCAGGTGTTGAGCACGCACAGGTCCGCCACGCGGGGATCTGTGACGATTTCGTATCCTTCGCCCGCAAACCGCCGCGACCACGCTTCCAGCTCACTTTCATTCAATTTACAGCCAAGCGTTGCGAGATATACCTTCATCAAACCCTTGTTTAGCCTTTATCTGCCTCATCAGGTGGAGACGAGAATAACATTTTTCGACAAGACTGTCAAACAAATTGCCGCCAAAACCATTGTTGACAGAATCATACGATTGAATAGAATTGTAAAGTGCCCTGGGCATGGGCGGAGAACATCGAAATGGAACCTCCCCTAAGATCTGTATTGGTTTTGAATGCAACGTACGAACCGCTCAACATCGTACCCGTTCACCGCGCCATCGTGCTGTTGCTCAAAGAAAAAGCCGAAATCGTCGAAGCGGCCAAGCGTCAGATTCGCGCCGAGCGGTTGGCAATCGACTGGCCTCTGGTCATCCGGTTGGTCACCTTCGTTCCCATTCCGCGCCGGTTGCCCCTGCCGCTTTCTCGCCGCACCGTCATGGCGCGCGATATGTATACTTGCCAATACTGCGGGGGACAGCCAACCAAGCACGAGTTGACGGTCGATCACGTCATCCCACGCTCGCGCGGCGGCGCCACCATTTGGGAAAATGTCGTTACCGCGTGTGCGCCGTGCAATCGCCGCAAGGGCGATCGCTTGCCCGATGAGGCACACATGATGCTCAGGACCAAGCCGGCGCGCCCTCATTTTGTCGCCATCGTTCTATTGGGCGAGGCAAACGCGCACGCCGTATGGAGGAAATACCTGACGTCCTAGCCTGCGTGCTCGATGCTGGTGCCAATTTTTAAGGTAAAAACTCTTGACGCGTTGGCGTTGCTCGTGATATAATCCTCTTTGCTTGCGCCGCAAGGCGCAGTGAATCAGACTAATTGCAGAGGAGGTGAAAGGATGCTCTACGACAGTCTAGTCCTGCTCGTATCTGCGATCCGGGCGGACAGCGGTAAGTTTCCCGCTGCTCCTTGTCGTAGTGCGCCTTTCGCCGGTCACTAGATTTTTGTTCACATGACGGGACCGCCGTGGGCGTACAAACTACGCTCACGGCGTTTTGTTTTTTCCTGTTGTGGAAGGCAACCGCGCCGTGAATGATGTGCATTCACGGCGTTCGCATTCAGAGGAGGTCCAAATGACAAGTACGATTCGCACTTACCGCCCCACCGACCTGGAAGAGATTGTCGCCTTGATTAACGCCGCTGACACGATAGACCAAACCCGGGAGGGCACGTCCGTCCAGGATACGCAAGAGTGGCTCTCGGTCCCCGGACTGAGTCCGGAGGAGAACGTTTTCGTCGCGGAAGAAGATGACGGGCGCATCGTGGGTTATGCCTATCTCCGCTTCGTCCAAAGTGATACTGAGAGTTCCTTTCGAGGGTGGTACCAGGTACATCCCATTCGCCGCGGGCGCGGGCTGGAAGAGCGCATGCTCACCCGGCTTTTCTCACGCGCCCAGGAACGCCTGCCCGAATGTACGAATCCTGTGATCCACTTTTCGACGCATGCGAGCGGGTTCGAAAAAGAACGCCTCGCGATCCTGGAGCAATTCGGTCTCCGCGAGGTGAGACGGAACTGGCTGATGGTGCATCCTACGCTGGAGGGAATTCCCGAGCCGCAGTTCCCTGCCGGCATCCGTACGCGCGCCTATCGCGTTCAAGACGACGATGCCGAAATGCACCGGGCAGATACGGAGGTATTCCGCGATCACTGGGGACATGCGGACGCTCCACTGGAGCTTTGGCAACACTATATGTCTTCGCCAAGCGTCAAGCCCGACCTCTCTGTGATTGCCGAAGATGAAGCGGGTCAAATCGCCGGCTTTTGCATGGTGGCGATCAACGACGAGGAGAACAGGCGACTGGGGACCAAGCGTGGCTGGATCGACATCCTCGGAGTACGCCGTCCCTACCGGCGGCAGGGACTGGGAACATCCCTGATCCAGCAAGGCATGCAAAATATACGCGCGGCCGGTCTGAGCCAGGCCGTGCTTGGATGCGATGCGGAGAACCTGACCGGCGCGACGCGCGTTTACAAACGCGTTGGGTTCGAGGTAGACAAGGTCCGCATTATCCTGCGCAAACCCTTACGCCGGACCGAAGCGGAGGCTTTACGTGTGGGAGTCTTGAATGAAGCGAGTCGGATTGAATCGTAATCTCACGGTAATGTGCGGGACCATATTCAGCAACGTGTTCTTTGCGTTTATGTGGAACCCGCTGCTCCCCCTGTATTTTCGCTCCCTGGGTGCGAATGACTGGGACATTGGTATTGCCTTCACGCTGATGGGAATCGCGCGCACGGTGTTCGCCGTCTTTGGCGGTGCGCTGGCGGACCGCTTTGGACGCAAACGACTGCTGGTCGTCCCGATTGTGGGAATGATACCACTCTATCTCATTGTGAGGAGCACCGGCGATTGGGCCGTCCTGCTGGCCATCTTTGTTGTCACCAATGCCCTGAATGCACTGACAGGTCCTGCGTTCTCCGCCGTGATCGCCGAATCTTCCACCGAGGACCAGGTGGCGCGTTCGTTCAGTCTAAGCGAATTTTCGGTGTTGGGTGGCTTGATCGCGGGTCCAATCGCAGGTGCGGCGCTGTTGGGCATCCTTGACATCCCGGCGATGATCGCCCTGAACGCGGTTGTGCTCATCGCGACCACCGCCGCGCGCGGCTGGGGTCTGCAAGAGACGCGACATCGTGTGACTGGAAACACATTACCGAAACTTTTCTCGGCCATCGACTCGAATGTGCGCTGGTGCATGGTCATGGTTACGCTGCTGACCTTTGCGTTTTCTCTATCGTTCGGTCCATACTTTGCCATCCTTTTGAGGGATGCCTGGCACAACTCGGAGGCGGAAATCAACTTGTTGTTCGCGGCGGGAAATGTCGCGTCGATGTTGGGCATTGGTCTGGGCCGGATGAGCGACCGGTGGGGCGCACAGCGAGTGTTTATGCTTGGAATGTTCGGATACGGCATCAGCTCGCTGGCATGGGGAATTGCACCGGCGTGGGAGTGGGGGCTGTTGCCTTTACTGTTTGCGTTCGGCTTTAGCGAAGCTGCCTGGATCGCAACGGAAACACTGCAGGCCGAAATCACAACTCGCGAGACACGGACGTCGGTCTTTGGCATCATCACCACAGTAACGGGTGTGCTCGGCGGCATGGGACCAACCCTCGGCGCATGGCTCATCGCGCTGGGTGGCAACCCAATGCCCTTCCTCGCCGCAGGCGTCTGCGGACTGCTAGCCGTTGCCGCCATCTTGCCCGTCCGGGGCAGGAAGGTCGGGGTGCAACTTCAGCCCGCAGCGTTACAGGCGGAGTGAGGAAATGAACAAGTAAGATGGTAACATGTAGACAAGGAGACCATTCCCCTGTCTCCTTGTCTACGTGTGTACCTGTTTACCAGTGCGCTTGTCTCCCTTTTCAGACTCTCCTGGACCCCTGACCCACGCCCGATTCGATCCCTTTCCATGCCGCCACCACTGCCACTGTGATAATGGCGGCAATAATGGCCTCGACAATTGCCTGTGGGACGATGGGCAGCATCGCTTCCCATGGGATAAGACCGAACAATCCGGCCAGACCGAGAACAAACATCGTATTCGTCAACGAGCCAACAACCCCCGCCGTGGCGAGCGCGGCATACTCGTTCCACCGTTTCAGTCCCACGTACGTGAAATACGCGGCGATGCCGATGAGCAGGCGCGGCAGGATCGCGACGATGGGATTCTTAAAGACCGGCGTAGTCGCTTGCAAGAAACTAAAGAGGCCAAAAATGCCGCCGATCAGCGAGCCGACCAGCGATCCTTCCAGAACCCCGCCGATAATCGCGGGCACGTGCATGATGGTCGCATTGCCCGCGAGATTGGGGACCGGGATAAAACCGAGACGGGTATATCCCAATAATATCGCGATCGCGGCAAGCACACCCGCAATAACGATTTTCCGCACCGAAAGAACAGGTTGAGCCGTAGATTCCATTTCAATTCTCCTCCGCGCATTCGCGCAATTTGTCCTGCATCGGACCACCAACCCTGCTTCAACGATCTAATTCCTCTTCGCCAGTCGGTTTGCCTCACCCCCTTTGCTCTTTGCCTGCGGGAGCCAAGTCAGAATGGAAACGGATAGATCAAAAGGCCAATTGCAAAAAGAATGACGACGATTAGTGAGATATAGTCGCTGGGCTTGCTTTTAAATTCGATATAGTGGGTGCGACCCTTTCCCCCGACATAACAACGCGACTCCATCGCCAGAACCAAGTCCTCGGCACGGCGCAGCGCGCTCAAAAAGAGCGGGACGATTACGGGTAAGAGCGCTTTTGTTTGTTGGATAAAGCGCAAACGGCCGCGCTGCCCCAAATCCGCTCCCCGCGAGACCTGCGCTTTCATGATGCGTTCCAACTCCTCTGCCAGCGTTGGGACAAAGCGGAGAGCGATCGTCATGGTCAACGCCAGCTCGTGAGCGGGAAAGCCAAAGCGGCGCTGCAAAGGACTGAGCAGCCCTTCGGTGCCCAGAGTCAACTCTGTGATCGTGGTTGAAAAAGTGAGGAGACTCGTCAATATAAGCAGTTCGATGAACCGCGCCGCCGATACGATCGCCAATTGGACTCCGCAGGTGTTGCTGTCAATCGGTCCCCACCGGAAGAATGAAATGCAATTCTGCCCGCCTGCAAAGGCGCTGGTATAAAAAGTGATCTGGAGCACCGCCAGCAACAGCACGATCGGAACCGCCGGCTTGAGTCCGCTCAGGGCATAGCGGATCGGAATCCGGCTGAACGGGATCAGGACAACCACGACCAGCAAGAGTATCAAGTTCGCCGAGTAACTCGCGCTGAACGTGATCACGCCCACCAGGATAGCAAAGCAGAGCAGTTTGGCACGCGGGTCCATCTTGTGAACAAAGGACTGGAGCGCCAGGTACTGCCCGATGGTGATGTTGCGGACGATCTCAAATTCTTCCATTTGCCAGGACCTGCTCCGCCTCTTCAACTGTTAGAACGTTCCCCCGCACGGGCAGTCCCAATTCGCGCAATGCCTGCATGGCAGCCGTGACCTGCGGCACTCCGAGCCCGAAGGATTCCACCCGGGACCCTTCCGCAAACACCTCGCGTGGGGTTCCATTCAAAACCGTTTTCCCATCCGAAAGGACATAGATCCGGTCGCACAGCCGTGCAATCTCTTCCATGTTGTGAGAGATGATCACGAGGGTCGTGCCCCACTCGCGATGGAGTGCCAGGATGCGCGCCAAAATGTCTTGGTGCCCGCGCGGATCGAGCCCTGCCGTTGGCTCGTCGAGCACGAGGATTTCCGGCTTGATCGCAAGGACACCGGCAAGCGCCGCCCGGCGACGCTCGCCGCCGCTAAGCGCATACAGCGGGCGGTCTTTGAACGAGTCGAACGCGAGCCCGACTGCGTCCATCGCCTCTCGGACGCGTGTCTTGAGTTCCTCACCGCGCAAGCCCATCTGCCAGGGACCAAAGGCCACATCATCTCCGACATGTTGTTCAAAAAGTTGTGCCTCGGGGAATTGAAACACCAGTCCGACGCGCCGCCGCACCGCACGCAAATCGATTTTCG
>JBLMXX010000313.1:0-2760 GCA_050257995.1 Acidobacteriota bacterium
GTCACTCGTCCAGTTCGCCGCTTTCCACCAAAGCCCCCAAATCCGCGAGCGTACCACGCCAGTCCGCGGGCACGTCGGTCGCCATCGACCCCGCGTCCGTGATCCAGAACGTTTTCATCCCTGCGCGACGTGCCGGCAGAATGTCCATCTGGACTTCGTTCCCGACCATCACGCATTCCTGCGCCGGACGATTGAGGCGTTCCGCGATTTCGCGATAATAAGCCGGATTCGGCTTGGACGCATGCATGGATTCATAATCGGTGATGAACGCGTAAGGAAAGTCGGCAACCTCCGCCCACGACAGGCGCTGCTGCAGCGCATTGAGAGGAAAGAGCGGGGCGGTCGCAATGACCACCGGATGATGACGAGCAAAGGCGCCGGTCAGGACCTCGCGCGCCCCTTCGACGGGCTTGGTAAATACGCGCAGATCACAGTACTCGCGCGCGTAAAAATCCTCAAAGAGCGGCAGCAGCCGTTCGCTCGGGACCCCGATCTTTGGGAAAAAGTCCGCCGCAAAGACCTGCGCGTTGGTGCGGCCAGGATCGTCGTTCGCCATCATCACTCGCGTTGATGCCTGCAACTGATCGATCAACTTTCCCGGCGGAACAACATCCGCCAGTTTCCGAGTCAGCGCGGTAAAATAAGGGGGCAGAAACGTGTCCATCGAATTTACGATCAAGGTTCCGTCAAGGTCAAAGAGCAATGCTTTGGGCATGCGAACCTCTGTCGAAAGGTTATTCAAATTCGAGATCATTCGAAGATGATGACACCGCGGGCAACTCGGCCAGCTTCCATATCGGCAAATGCTTCGCCGACATCGTCCAACCCATAGTGCTTAGTGATCATTTCCTTCAGTTGGAGTCGTCCCGCGCGGTACAGCTCGACCAGACGTGGCAGATCGAGCTGTGGCTTGAGCGATCCGGCAAATGACCCCAGCAGGCTCTTGTTCTGCATCACCAGGGCACCGGCTGGAATAGGGACATCGAGTTTAGCGGCGTGCAGGCCCGCCACGACCGCCGTGCCCGCGGGTTTGACACTCGAAAGTGCCTGGGGGATGGTCGTGGGTGACCCAACCGTATCAAAGACGTAATCGGGACCGCGGCCGGTCAGTGAACGCAGCGCCTTGACCACTGGCGTCTGGCTCGCGTTCACCGTTTCCGTCGCTCCCATCTGTCGCGCGAATTCCAGCTTGCTCTCGACCATGTCCACGGCGATGATCGGATAGCAGCCCGCCAGCCGGCAGCCCTGAATCGCGCTCAATCCCACTCCCCCGCAACCGATCACGGCGGCAGAACTCCCTGCCGTGACGCGCGCGGTATTGATCACCGCGCCGACCCCGGTCGCAACCGCACAGCCCACGATGGCTGCTACGTCAAACGGCACGTCAGGCGAAAATGGAATCGCGCTCGCCTCATCGATGACGATATGCTCGGACATGGTCGACGCGCTCAAATAATGCTTAAGCGCCATGCCATCACATGTCCTGAGGCGAGAGGTACCCTCCGGAAGAAAACCCTGAAACGTCGTAGCTGCAAACCGCTCGCACTGGTTTGGATGCCCGCTCAAGCAGGCGCGGCAGGTATTGTCGGCGGGCAACCAATTCACCAGGACATAGTCTCCGGGCTTGACCCGGGTTACGTCTTTGCCAACGGCCTCGACCACGCCCGCCCCTTCATGCCCGAGCACCAGCGGAGGCGACGCTCTCAATTCTCCGCGCAGTGTGTGCAGATCGGAATGGCAAACTCCTGCCGCTTGCACGCGCACCAACACCTCGCCGGATTTGGGAGGGTCCAGTTCGATCGTTTCGACGGTAAGCTTGTTCGTTTCTCGAACGACGACGGCTCGTGTTTTCATTTTTCACTCACTTCATAATGGCAGCCAAGATGTCCAGCGTTTCAGGGTTCGTCGTATAATCATGTGCAGGAAGTGGGTCCTTGGCGACATCTACAAAGATGTCGTAGAGAAAGTAATTCATGCTCGGGAATAGCGGACCGAGCGAATTTGCGACAATATCGGTCGTGTCGTAGATATTGTACCAGCGCCGAATCGTCAGGTAACTGATCTTTCCCAGATCGCCCCGTTGTCCAAGCCGCTGAACCTTGACGAGCGGGCAACCCATGGTCACCCAATAAGAGACCCGGTTGAATATGTCCGCGGAATCGTGGAGTACGTCGAAGGCAACGAGAGTACCGAGACTATGGCTGACGAGGACAATATCGTCGAACTGCTGCATCGCCGTCTCCAAGCCGGTCTTGAGACGGCTCTGAATCTCCGTCCTGACTTGATCGTTGAATAGATAATACCAAACCTGTTTGGCGACCAAATCGAGGGACAATCCGCCCATGGCCGAGCCAGAAGTAAGCATGCTGCCCGAATCGGGGACCGGAATGCTCGGAAAGATACGCCGGAGTTGCGCCATGATATTTGACTGGTTCGAGGTGCCCTGAGCAGCCCCGACTAATGCGGGAACAAGCGTGAACAGGTTCAGCCCCCCCGGAAGCGCGGCTTTGGCAAGCACGGATAGCAACTGTTCTGTTGAGATTGAGGAAAACGCGCGTAAGAACGCATCGCGCGATAATTCGTTCTGAAAATCCGCCTGGAACTTGGCCAAGGCACCGGCATTGCTCGCGGTGAAGCCAGATATTTTGGCGTTGGAGGGGTCCATCACATCTGCATAGCGGACCGGAATGACTTGAATAGCTTGCCCCCCAAGACGCTCTTGAATCTTGGCTACCATGGGCTGTTCATAGCCCAGGTCGA
>JBLMXX010000314.1:0-11249 GCA_050257995.1 Acidobacteriota bacterium
AAGTGGCTTGCATTGCTCGATAAAGATGGTCCGTTTCCTCCAATGTCAACTGCGTGCGCTTGCGGTATGGATAGATCCGCGCGGCCCACAGAATTTCGTCGGCGTAGGCATTCCCGATTCCCGCCACGAATTCGCCGCGTGTGAGTATCCCCTTGATTTCACCGTGAAAGTGCTGCAACAGCGATCGGAATTCCTCCCCAGAAATTTCGAACGGTTCAGGCCCTAGCCTCGCATACTCTGGCACCGCGTCCAAAGTACGCGTTAAATAGAGTTGACCCATCTGCCTTTGGTCCACATACCGCAGTTCATCTTCACTGGAGAGTGAAAACACAACATGGGTCTTTGCAAAGCGTTTCTCGTTAGGACGCACTAATTGAAGCCGACCGGTGAGTTTCGGATTTAGGACCAGATACAGAAAAGAGTGATCGCGAGGTCGGACGGAAAAGGCGAGAAACTTGCCACGCCGGTCGACGTTTTCGATAGTCGCGCCCGTACACGTCGGTTCCAATCCCGCGCCTGTCAAATCGCGCACTACGAGCGCACCTCCGGCTACAACCTCAACTGCGGTGATCGATTGTCCCACGACGCGGCGACGTAATACCTCTTTTACCACTTCAAGTTCGGGGAGTTCAGGCATGCTACCTCCAGACCAGTATAACACATGTCTTGGCAAAAAGGACAAAGGCAGCGAACAGGGGCCATCACTTACGACTTTAGCGTAGACCCATTGACAAACATTTGCAACAATGTCATAATATTAGCGTGCACAGGTAGCGCGGCCCACAATGTTTCACCTACATTTTCAGTCCTTACAATAATATGCCTGACCACGCCCGACCATGTGCGAATTAATGGCCCGGATAGAGTCTATCAATCCGCCGACTGCGATGCCATGCAGTGACGTCATGCATTTTTGCAGTCGGCGTACTTATTGCAGTTCAGCCGGTATCCACCACCCCGGCGTTTGTTGGGAGGTGTCCTCACTCTAACATCCCGGCGATTTTCTCTCCACGTGCCTTTAGTTCGACTCTACCCGCAACATGTACTGCCGGATTCGGAGGTGAAAGGCTAGGAATTCGGTTAGCCACCCCACTTTGTACTATCATCCATGTTCCATAGTTCTCAAAGGAGGAGAAAATGCTTGCACGAAAGAAGTGGATGGTCTTGATCGCCTTCGTCGCCCTGGCGGTGATCTCCGGTGCCTGTGCCGGACCCGCAGCTACCCCGCCCCCAATCATCCAGACAGTGGCCCCGGTTATCCAGACGGTCGTCCAGACCGCGGTCCCGGTGGTCCAGACGGTCGTCCAGACCGTCGTTGTCCCCGGAGCCCCGCAAGTCGTAACAGCGACACCACCGCCTCCCAAGCCAGTTCCCACTGGACCCGGCACCAAGTCTATCACTGTCGCCGCCACGTGGGGAGGTGGAGAGCGCGATGCATTCTTGCAAGTGCTGGATGCCTTTACTGCCAAAACCCAGATCCAGGTCAACTATGAATCGATGCGGACGGACATGGGCGCTATTCTTCGTACACGCGTAGCTGGCGGCAACCCGCCCGACATAGCGCTTGAGCCGCGCCCCGGGGAAATCGCCGAGTTTGCGCGAGCGGGCAACTTGATTGACCTGAGCAAGTTCATCACGAACGACGACCTACAAAAGGCATTTGGCCAGGCATACATTGATCTGGGCAAAGTAGACGGCAAGCAGATTGGAATTCTGTTCAAGGCCAATTCCAAGAGCACATTCTGGTACAAACCCGCGTCGTTCAAGGCGCTGGGAGTGAATCCCCCCAAAACCCTCGATGAGCTGTGGGCGATCGCCGACAAATACAAGGCTGCTGGCAAGGTCCCGTTCGCAGTCGGCGCCAAGGACGGGTGGACCCTCACTGACTATTTCGAGAACCTGTATGCCCGCTCTGCTACGCCACAAATGTACAATGACCTGCACGTTACTCACAAAGTCGCCTGGACCGACCCGACTGTGAAGAAAGCACTGACCCTGTTCACGAAATTCTTCCAGCCCGGGTACAACCCCGGAGGCACACAGGGCGTGCTCGGCACGCAATTCGTCGACAGCATCGGGCAGGTCTTTGGGACGAACCCGACAGCGGAAATGTATTACGAAGGTGGATTCGTCGGCGTGATCGCCACGACGGATGTCAACAAGAATCTCAAGCCGGGGACGGACCTTGACTTTTTCATGTTCCCACAGGGTGACCCGCAGTATGACGACCCTGTCGTCGGCGGCGGAGATACGGCAGTGATGTTCAAAGACACGCCGGAAGGCCGACAGTTCATGCAGTATCTCCTGAGCAAAGAGGCTGCCGAGGTCTTTGCGGCGACCAACACCATCTCACCGAACAAGCAAATCGACCCAGCCAAATTCCCCAGTATCCTGGCACGCAACGAATACCAGCAGCTGGCGAATGCCAAGGTCTTTTTGTTTGACGGGTCGGACTTGGCTCCATCATCGCTCGGCGGCGACTATGAGTTCACGGCACTTCAAAAGCTCGTTCAGAATCCGAATAACGTGGACCAGATCGCTACTGATCTCGAGAATTTCGCCAAGAACGCGTACAAATGAGTGCAAGTCGGCAGGTCGGCATTAACCGACCTGCCGACCTCACAAAGGAGACTGCAAATGACACAACGGCGGCACGTTTCGGCTGGATGGTTGTTTGCCGCACCCGCGCTCCTGCTCATCATTATCTTTCTAGTCTATCCTACGCTGTGGACCATCCGGCTCAGCTTCTTCGGCGGACCGGGATTCATCCCCACGCGTTTCGTAGGGTTTGACAATTACGGGCGTCTGTTTACAGAAGATCCGTATTTTTTTAATGGCAGCAGTTTCCCGCCGACCGGCACCGTTGTCAACAATGTGATTTGGCTGTTTCTGTTCACCTCATTAGTGATCCTCTCCGGTCTCGTCATCGCGGTGATCGCAGAGAAAGTTCGCTATGAAGCCATCGTCAAGTCCATAGTCTTTATCCCCTACAGCATATCTGCCACCGCCGCGGGCATCATTTGGCTTTTTATGTACAGCCCCAACCCGAATATGGGATTGTTGAACGGTATTTTCAATGCTATTATCCCGGGTTGGAGCCCGTTGAACTTTACAGGCGACACAGCGCTTGTCACGATATCCATCATAATTGCCGCGGTTTGGATTCAAACCGGATTTACGACAGTCGTGATCTCAGCGGCGCTCAAAGGCATTCCGATGGATATCATAGAAGCAGCGCGGGTGGACGGTGCCAATGCGTGGCAGATCTTTAGCGGCATCCAAGTGCCGATGATATCGTCTACCATATCGGTACTCATCGTTACGATGATCATTTTCGTTATCAAGGTTTTCGACCTCATTTGGATCATGGGCGGTCGGCAAGGAGGACCGCAGGGGTCTGCACGCGTGATCGCCCTGACACAATATATCGAGACCTTTGCGAACGGGAAAGGCGGCTATGGAAGCGCCATCGCGGTAATCATGATGCTATTGGTTATTCCTGTTATGATAATGAATATGCGCCAATTTCGACGCGAGGAGGGCATGCGATGACAACCGTTGCTCATCCTCTCTCATCTAGTCCAGAGCGAGAATCGGTCAGCACACGATTGGTGGAACTGGTCAGTAAGGCACCGGTTCATCTAGCACTGATCCTCATCAGTGTAATGTGGCTTGTGCCTACGGTGGGTCTCCTGGTGACCTCCTTCCGAGCGCGCGGTGACATCTTGAGCACAGGCTGGTGGTATGCGTTCACCCAGGGGCGCTTTACGCTTGATAATTATCTCCGGGTCCTTTCTCCGTCTGGAGCGTCGGATTCGCTTGGATTGAATTTTGTGAACAGCGTCTTTATTACCGTGCCGTCGACCGTGTTGCCTGTCTTCCTCGCGTCCCTGGCCGCGTATGCTTTTGCCTGGACACACTTTAAGGGACGCGATTGGATATTTATGTTGATCGTGGGATTGCTGGTGGTCCCACTGCAAATGACCTTTGTGCCGGTCCTACAATTGTACAATGATCCTCTCGGTACCTTGCGCACTCTCTTCGCTTCCCTCGGATGGGAGGTTGACGTACCCAAACTTCAGATTACTTCAACATATCTCGGCTTATGGCTCGCGCACACCGCCTACGGGTTGCCGTTTGCGATTTACCTTTTGCGATCCTTCTTTGCTACACTGCCAGCGGACTTGTTCGACGCAGCCAAGATTGATGGCAGTTCCGAGTTCGGCATCTTTACACGCATCGTTCTGCCCCTCTCGGTGCCTGCTCTAGCTGCGATCACAATCTTTCAATTTCTATGGGTCTGGAATGACTTGATGGTTGCGTTGATTTATGCCCAGAGCCCCAAGCTCCAGCCCCTCACAGTAGGCATTAGCACCATGCTGTCCACTTACGGGCCCGAATGGGACATACTGAGCGCAGGTGCATTCCTAACGATGATCGTTCCACTTGTTGTCTTTTTCAGCTTGCAGCGCTATTTTGTGACAGGACTGTTGGCCGGATCGGTCAAATCGTGATTCGGCCGCGCGGGATTCTACTCTTAATGTGCTCCGCCCGGCGGACGTATTGAGCCGGGCATTCTATTTGACTTGGGGTCCCTAATAGCCCAAGAAAATGTCGGCGGAATAATGAACGCCATATCAAATCTCCGTAAATCAATCAACCCATCCGCCCTGGCACCGCTGGCGGACTTTTATACGCCCGGGCGCGTGCAAGTTGTCGCCCTTTTCCTCTCTGCACTGACCGGAGGTCTCGCCATCGCGCTCGGGTATTCTATGGCAGTGATCGCGTTCGGAGCGCTCATCCCATGGGTGCCTGTCTTGCTGCGGAAATTTTCCGGAGATTGGAGGGCGCACGGCTGGATGGCAGTGTTCGAGTTCCTTATCGCTTTTCAACTCGCCCACTTTGCCGAACACGCTGCCCAAGTGATCGAACTGCACGTTTGGGACTGGCAACCCGCCCGCGCGTTGGGCATCATCAGCGAGTTGGACGCGGAGGGCGTGCACTGGTGGTGGAACACCTCTGTCCTCTTTCTGGTGGTCCTCCTGTTACTCCGGTACCGGGACAATAAATGGTTGTGGGCGTCCTTTTTTTTCGGACTCTGGCACGAACTGGAACACGCCTATATTTATTTCTACTGGGTACTGGGAAACGGAGTCCATGAGCATCCCGGCATACTGGGCCAGGGTGGGCTGGTGGATGGATGGAATATCGACCTGGGCATTTTGACGAACATAGGCCGTGCAGACTTGCATTTTGGTTATAACTTGTTCGAGGTGGGGTTCCTTCTCGTCGCCTTTCTCGCTCAGGTGAATGTACTTTTCAGCCCGCGCGTTCTTGTTTCTTCTGCACAACCTGCGCGACGTTTTCCATTTGCGCGTGGAGTATGGATGGCTGCAGCGCTGATGCAATATCTCCTCATCATCGGCATTGCATTTATGACACATGCCCCGACCAACCTCCGCGTACCGGAGAACTATCCGACTCTTCAGACTGCGATCAATGCTGCTCCCGCCTGGGCGATTATCCGCGTGGCGCCAGGCAGGTATGAAGGTCCTCTCGACATACAGAAACCACTCAGCATTCTGGGCGCTCCAAATGGGCAGACTTTGCTCAGTGCCGGCGACGATGTTCCCGTCGTCCAGGTTGCCAGAACTCACGACGTTACCCTCAAGGGATTGACTATTTCGGGCGGCATGTATGGCATCCTGGTGGACGAAAGTACGAATGTCCAGATCACGAGCAACCAGGTGATAAATCCATGGTTTGTCGGAATCCGGTTATCCCGCGCCTCTGCAAAGATCGTCGGCAACCAAGTCCGCGGCGCACGCAGTCCCTTCGGAATGGGAATAGAGTTGGCGAATACGATGAGCCGCCCACCTTCCCTGATACGCCAGAACGTCATCGTCGCCAATTCTCACGAAGGCTTTGTGATGCACAACTCGGAGGCGATGATTGATAAAAATGTGGTGACCGGTAACGGGCTGCGTGGTATAGCGGTAACGGAAATGTCGATGGCGACGGTAAGAGGCAATATCATAACCGACAATGCAGATGCCGGGATTTTCGTCGTGGACAACTCGATGGCGGATATCATCGGGAACCAAATCCGCCGCGTTCGCCTTGGTCCTTATGGCAATGCAGACGGAGTTCGCGCGTACTATTACGCCGAAGTAATGCTGTCCAACAATATCATCGAACTGGCACCGGAACACGCGGTCGTTAGCGGCTATGAGGCGCTCATAGGAAACGGAGTTCATGCCCATTGAAATATGCAAAAGTCGAACTGCGAACGAGACCGGTCGGAGAGTATGCGGAGAATGCCTATGTACTCATCTGCACCGCGTCAAGCGACAGTGTCTTGATTGATCCCGGAGCGGAGCCGGATACGCTCGCAGAAATGCTGCAAGGAACGCGGCCAGTTGCCATTTTACTGACTCACACACATTTCGATCATATCGGGGCGTTGGCGGAAATGCGAGCGCGGCTCAAGGTCCCTCTTATGCTGCACTCCGGTCCTCACGCCAATGGTATCATGGTGGATGCGGACCGTTGGCTGAAAGATGGCGATACGTTGAAATTGGGAGAACACGGTCTGCGTTTTTGGTACACACCCGGGCACACGCAAGATCAGATTTGTATTGGCATCGAAGGAGATCCGCGCATCATAGTCGGCGATACCATATTTGATGGGGGACCCGGCAAGACATGGACCACCGAGGGGTTTGCGACGACGCTCAACACATTGCGCCAAGTTGTTCTACGCTGGCCCGGCGATATGGTCTGTTATCCGGGGCATGGTCCATCTTTCCGTCTGGGCGACCGCCGGAAAGACATTGAAGCGTTCCTGGAAAAGGATCACGGCACATTCTTCGGCGACGCAACGTGGAGGATGAGCTAGGGGATCGAGTTGGAGCGAGAGATGTCCGACAGCACACATGATCTGTTAGTGCGTGGGATCGCCGCTGCCAAAACCGACTCTAAAGCGGAAGCGCGCTTTTACCTAGAATGGGTCACGCGGAGCTCAGACGCCGACCGCGACGAAATCACCCAGGCGTGGCGCTGGCTCGCGACCATCAGCGATGACCCCAAACAAAAACGCGAATGTCTGGAGCAGGCGCTGGCATACGATCCCTTGGACCCGGAAGTGCACCGCGCGCTGGCAATCCTGGATGGCAAACTGGATCCCGCGGACATTGTTAATCCGGACCGCCTGCCCGCCCCAGCGGCGTCCGAGCAAAGAGCGCAGGCACGGCGATTCGTCTGTTCGCAATGCGGCGGGCGCATGGAATTTGACCCGGATGGCACCTCGCTCACGTGTGCCTACTGCCATCATCACATGTCCCTCGCCGATCTCAGCGAAACCCCGGTCCCAGAGGAACAGGATTTCACGATCGCGCTCGCGATGGCAAAAGGGCATTCTGCACCGGTTGCCACACAAGCACTCAAATGCCAGGGCTGCGGCGCCTCGTTCGTTCTGCCTCCCTGCACTCTATCCACCGTCTGCCCATACTGCGGCTCGCCCTATGTGATCGAGCAAATGGAGACCCGGGAGCTAGTTGCGCCGGATGGCGTCATTCCTTTTGCGGTGACGCAGGATGAGGCAGCGAAAACTGCGTTTCGATGGTATCGCGCGAACGGGCTCAAGATGTTTTCGGGCGATGCCGAGCCAGTGGGGGTCTACCTGCCAGTGTGGACGTTCGACCTAGCCGGTGAGGTCGCTTGGAGCTATCGGGTTGAAAAGAGAGAGGAGTGGGTGTCCCGTTCTGGAAGCTCGGGGGTCTTTGAAAATGATGTTCCGGTCGCGGCCAGCCACACATTGAGCGCGGCGTTGAGCGAGACCATTGGCGAATTCCCGTTTGACAAGATTGCCCCGTACGACCCACGGTTTTTGGCCGACTGGCCCGCGGAAACGTATCAGATACCGGTGAGCGATGCGTCACTGGTCGCACGTTCGCGAACGGTTGCCAAAAAGCGCAAGCAAATCGACGATGAAATCGGAGAAGGGCACAAGGATCTGGTCGTCAGTTCGGCTCGACTCTTCGTCGAGTCCTTTAAATTGGTCCTGGTGCCCGTGTGGATTGCACGCTACCAATTCGATCACGTCTGGTACTCGGTCGTCGTGAATGGACAGCTGGGGACCCTACGCGCAGACAAGCCTGTGACTGGCGTGCGCAAGTGGTTGTCCGGCCTATTGGGAGACCCCTAGGCAGACGCCGCGCCGAAGCCGGAGACTGTTAATGTTTTCCCTTTACCAGCAGGGCAACCCAGAGTCACACTTGGATAGGGCAGATGCACCCTTTGTGTTAGGTGTCAACTACTGGCCCCGGCGGAAGGCGATGGGATGGTGGTCACAATTCGATGCTGTCGAGGTGCGCGAGGAATTCGCGGTCATTCGCGAGTTGGGGCTCACGCTGGTGCGCATCTTTTTGCTGTGGGAGGATTTCCAACCGGCACCCGACCGCGTTAGCTCGCGCGCACTCGAACATCTCGGCGCGGTGTGTGACATTGCCGCAGACTTGCAACTGTCGCTTGACGTCACTTTTTTCACCGGTCACATGAGTGGACCCAATTGGGCGCCCGGCTGGATGTTAGACCCCGACAAGCCCCTCCCACCGCGCGTGCGCCAGCTCGTCAGCAATCAAACCGCTGTCAATTGCGGATATCTCAACCCGTTCACGCACCCGATCGCTCTTCATGCAGCAGAGCTATTGCTCAAGACGGTTGTAGAGCGTTTCCGAGACCATCCTGCCATCGCGTTATGGAATCTCGGAAACGAACCGGACCTCTTTGCCTGGCCCTCCGGCCCGATCGGCGGGCGGTCGTGGGTACGCAATATGACGCAGCTCATCCGGTCAAGTGATTCCTCCCACCTGGTGACCTGTGGTCTACACGTCCTCAGCCTGAGGGAGGACAACGGCCTGCGCGTTAATGATGTTTTCGCCGAAGTCGACGCGCCTGTCATGCATGGCTATCCGATGTACGTCGAATGGGCCGACGGTCCCCTCGATCCAGATTTCGTCCCGTTCTTGTGTGCCCTCACTACCGCTCTCTGCGGCAACCCGACATTGATGGAGGAGTTCGGCGGGTGCACTGTGCCGCCCGGACAACCGTCGACCTACTGGGAATGGACCGCTTACGGTCAGCCCAGAAAGCAATTTATGGCATCCGAAGATGATTTTGCCGTATACGTGGAGCACGTATTGCCCAGGCTGGTCGAGGTGGGAGCAAGTGGCGCATTGCTCTGGTGTTTTGCCGACTATGTGCGGGAATTATACAATCGTCCCCCATGCGACCAATCCATTCACGAGCGATTCTTTGGTTTGGTCCGTCGCGATGGTTCGCTCAAGCCACATGGCGAAGTCGTCCGTCGTTTTGCCGCCACACGTCCGGTCATGACAGCGGCAACCAAACACGTTGACCTGGATATATCGCCTGAAATGTTCTACGCGGACCCTCTGAATCATGCCCAACGTTTGTATAAAACCTTCTTGGGGCGCTAGGGTGAGAGAATGAGGGAAGCGGCACCCGTCCGCATTCAGCGGCACCAATTTCGCATCCATAGGGATTTGAGCCTGACAGACTGTTTCATATATGATCAGTGCCTGTGAATAGCAAGCACCGCCAAGAGGACCAACGCGAGCCCAAGGTCTGCCAGTAGAATGTACATAGTCACCCACGCGCCCATTCGCTCAAATAATTGCCCGATCAACCACGGCACGATCATGCCGCCCGCGCCTGCACCCAGGAAAATCCAGCCGGTGATTTGCCCCGTGATGGTCATCCGCCGTTCGGCAAACGACAGCATTGTCGGATAAATAGACGCCATCCCCAATCCCGCGCCCACAGCGCCAACCCAAAGTATCATTGCGGACCCGGACCAGAGCGCGATCATCCCAATGCTGACAATGGACAGGGCCATATCCCAGAACAAAACTGCGCGCGGTGTCATGCGTGCTGCCAGTGGAATCCCAAGCAACCGGCCCACCGTCAATGCCCCCCAAAAGACCGCAGTTAGGTAGGCCGCAGTCGCGGCATCGCTCAATCCTAACGTCGTAGCGTAAGTAAAAATCCAGCCGCCAAAGCCCCCTTCCGCACCCACGTAAAGCAAAACAAAACAGGCGATGAGCACAACGGTTCCCCAAGGAGTCGAGCCGGTGTGTTTTTCTTGCAGGCTCCGTTCCGGGACAGGGCTGTCCAGTCGCGGAAGCCAAAAGACGCCAGGGAGAATGATGAGTGCCAAAAGCCAATAGGCCCACGAAATGTCCCCGGTTATTAGGATGACCTGAGCGACAATGATGGGCGAAAGAAAGGCGCCCGCGCCGAAGGCAAAATGCAGTCCGTTCATCCAGGGACCGACCTCGCGACGGTACAACCAAATCAAGAGACTATTGCATCCTACGTCTACGGCGCTTTCGGCGATCCCAAGCACGAGCAATACGAGCGCAAGTATCGCAAGCGAAGAAATAACGGGAACGAGCGCAATCGTCGCAGCCATGATGAGGAGCATCAAAGCGACAATTGGATGACCGCGCCTACGATCAAAAGCATGCCCGCCAACGAGCGATCCAATCAGGTAACCTAACGAACGCGTGGCGAACAGGATACTGATTTCGTCCAGGCGGACGTGTGTACGTTCGGCAAGCGCGGGGAGGGTGGGTCCCATGACTGCGGCGCTCAAGCCTAGCGTAACGAATGCGACAAAGTAGCCCGCCGTTGCCGAAATCCTTGTCCGCTCGGGCATTCGGGCGGTATCGCGGCGAGGGGGATTGGTAGTTTCTATCGATTGGCTCATACTCTCCTGTGCCTCCCCGATGATGGTGCTGGGCCAGCGAACTATGGCGGGAAGGTCGGATTGGAAAATGATAGTCCCATTATACGCGGAATGCCCACTCCGTTCTAATCGAGAAGAAGATATCGAAACGCGCACTATTTGTTCTGTCTAGAACAATTAAATAAAAACATACTCATACCTGATTAAGATGCCTCTTACTTGAGATAATTACAATAGGAGACAAATAAAGGGAGGGAGAACTTTGAAACGAGTTATCGCCGTGGTGACAGCCGCGGTCATCACATTGATTGTCGGACTGGGCATGCTGGTAGTAGGAGTGAATGCGGTCTTGAATCCGAACAGCATCCCGGTTAGCAATTCACCCGCCGAGGCTTCCGCAATCAACAACCTGCCCACCTCGACGGACACGAATTCCCAGGGCCAAATCGCCCAACTCCAATCACTGGTCGCGCAATAT
>JBLMXX010000315.1:0-3117 GCA_050257995.1 Acidobacteriota bacterium
CATTGCCAACCGATTCATTGAGGATATGAGTGCGCCGGCTCAGGATATCGCCAATCGACAGCGCCATCTCTTGTTCGATGGCATAGGGGACTTCTGCCCAGATATAAGGCAAATCCGCGACAATGCGTTCCGCCAGACGAGCATTGCGCCTTGCCACTTCCAACACTCGCCCGTATTGAGGACCATGCGCATGTTGAAGATGGGAAATCACGTCTGCAGGGAATCCATCGGCATGGATCACTCCGCCTCCCGCGATCAATGGAGTTCGCGCGGTCACGCAAGGTCGCGCCGGTATGATGCCAAACTCGCGCTTCAATTGCTCACCAACCCGGTCTACCAACTCTTGCGCCATCGCCCGGTACGTGGTCAGTTTGCCTCCGGTGATGGTGACGAGTCCCGAGTGCGTGGACCAAATTTCGTGTTCGCGGGAGGTGTGGTCTGCGCTCTTGCCAGGCTGGAGGACGAGAGGGCGAAGACCGGCAAAAGAACTGATAACATCGGATTTCTGGATTGGCGATTCGGGGAAAGCATGATTGACCGCCGCGATGATATAGTCCACATCCCCCGCGTCGGCATGCACTTGGTCGAATTCCCCTTCATAATCCGTATCCGTCGTCCCAATGATCTGGAACTTGTGCCAGGGGATCACAAACATCAATCGCCCGTCGCTCCTGGCAGGAAACGTTACTGCGCTCTCGCCTCCCACCTTTTCGCGCGGGACAAAGATGTGCACCCCCTTGGTCGGACGCATACGGCGCGGCGCATGCGGGTCGTCATGTTGCAGTAAAGTATCCGTCCAGGGACCCGTCGCATTCACGACGACGCGTGCGTGAAGGGACAGCAAGTGCCCGTTGAGCACGTCGTGTGCGGCGACGCCCACCACCCGCCCTTTGTCCTTGAGCAGTCCGTCGACGTGGACGTAGTTCGCAATCCATGCGCCATGCAGGTGCGCGGCACGGATGGACTCGAGCGTGAGGCGAGCATCGTCGACCTGGGCATCGAAATAGTGCGCACCGCCGTTCATGTTGCTCGTATCGAATCCGCGCATCATTTGGCTGATCCGGCGGTTGGAATACATCCGGTGCCGCTCGAAATTGCGGAACAAGGAGAGTCCGTCATACATCCACAGTCCCGCATCGATCATCCACGCGGGCCAGCGCGCATCGCGATAGACCGGGAACAAGAACGGCAGAGGGCGGACCAAGTCCGGCGCAATATTCCAGAGCGTCCGCCGCTCCCGGCTGGCTTCAAAAACCAACCCGAATTCAAACAACTCTAGATAGCGAATGCCGCCGTGGACCAACTTGGAGGATTTGCTCGACGTGCCGCTCGCAAAATCCCCCTTGTCGACCAGCGCGACCTTGTAGCCGCGCAGCGCAGCGTCGCGCGCAATGCCGGCGCCCGTTATCCCGCCGCCGACCACAAGGATATCGAACGGGTCTGCCGGCCGGTTTAGATTTGAGAGACGAGTATCCGAGGAAAAATCAGTTTGGAGACCTTGCATTCAATCTGCATATTCTAGTGGGTCTCGAGGGTTTGTATCAAATAGTTCAGCAGATCGGTTTCGGTCACGATTCCCACCAAGCGACCATCCGCCACAACCGGCAGTCCGCCAAATTTCTTGTCGCGCATCAGTTTGGCCGCCTCGACGATCGGCGTTGCCGGGGACACAGTCACCGGGTTTGCCGTCATGCACGCGCGGACCTGGACATGATCGAGCATGAACTCATCATACCAGCGCTCACGCAGCACCAAAGGCGAATTGGTGGCGCGACGCAAATCGCGGTCGCTGACGATTCCCACGACCTTGCCATTCTCGACCACAGGCAAGCGGCGGCAGCCGCGCTCGCGCATGCGCTCTATCGCAGCGCGGATCGGATCGTTAGGCGCAACCACTGCCGGTTCACGGGTCATCACTTGATCGACGAGGGGATTGCTTGCCATGAGACCTCCTGAACACGATGAGAGCAATCGCAAAACCCAATGCCGCTGTTTCGTCACTCACTTCTTGGCGGCGACGAATGGCTCGGCGTGAATTACCACGCGCCCGAGTTGTGGAAACTCGCGGCGCAGTCGATTTTCCATTTCTTCGGAGATACTGTGTACCTCCGCAATTGGACAATCGGCGTCCAGTAGGATATGGAAAGATACATACACCTTGCCTTCCAATTGCTGTAACTGCACATCTTGAACCGAATGGGCGTGCGCAAGGTCTCGCCGGATTGCTTCAATTTGATCGATGTATCGAGCCGCCTGCTTGGGCGTCATTTCGGATGCCTTGACCAGTTCTTCGGCACGCGGTTCGATGTGGACGTTGATATCGGCAACCTTTCCGGAAACGCCAGAGTTGTTGGTGCCAAATTCTGCGCGCAGTCTGCTCTCCAGGTCGGTCGCCAGTGCGTGGGCGCGTACCAGAGTGATATTGGGATCGACTTCCATGTCGAGGTCGATCCACATCCCCTTGGCGGTCCAGTGGGTGGTGACATTATGGATTGCGAAATGACCTTGGGCGGCAATAGCTTGGACGCGTTCAAGAACGCCTTCGCTCTCCGCCACGGGAAAGGCATGGACCACAACATCCGCATTCGGCGAAATCGAATGCACCGCCTCTTGAGCCTGGCGCGAAACGGCATGGCTTTCTTCGAACGAGAGATGGCGCGGGACCGCGACGCGCAAATCGACGAAAGTCTGGCTGCCCACCCCGCGAACGCGGACGCGGCTGACGCGGCGGACTCCGGCTACTCCAGCCACGGCTGCCGTGATCCGTTCAGCCACACCACGGGGAGCGCGGTCGAGTAGACCGTCAATCGTGCGTTTTCCCAACTGGAAACTCACAAAAATCACGATGATGGCAACGAAGAACGCCGCCAGAGCATCGGCGCGCACAAAGAGGGACTTTTGCCCAGTGGCCTCGCCATACCAGACCAGCGCCAGACCAAGGATGACGACGCTGGAACTCCAGAGGTCCGTGCTGAAATGGAGCGCGTCCGCCTCCAAGGCCTGGCTGTTGTACTTTTTCGCCGCCCGGGCGAGCATACGCGAGCGACTGTAATCGACGACGATGGAAGTGCCCATCGTCAGAAATGCCCAGATGCTCGGGTCCACCTCCTTGAATTC
>JBLMXX010000316.1:0-2670 GCA_050257995.1 Acidobacteriota bacterium
CCGTCCGCAAGCAAGATACTGCACAGGCTGGCCCGCTGTTCCAACGCCGCCGCCGCGCCGTCCACCGACGCGGCTTCGATGCGCAGGCCGGGCACGCGTTGGAGCCCATCGAACAAATCGCGCTCGGGGATATCGAGGAGAAGGTGGTTCCAGGTCTCTAGCACGATGGCGGGCGAGTCGTAGTCGACGATTTGCACGAGGATATCACGACAGGCGATGCGCTTGAGCGCCGTCGTGCGGGTCGCGCCATCGAGTACGATGAATTTGCCGTCAAATTGAGCGACGATGGGTGGATTCTTTAAGAGCCAATCGCTGGTCAGGTGAGAGATTAGCCGTTCCACGCGTCGGCCTTCGACTGCTTCGTGCAGCAGAACGTCACTCAACGAGACGATGCGGAGGGTTAATTCTTTCGCATTCATCCCGTAATCCCCTTTTGGACCATTATAAACGAAAGGGATGGCAACGTCAATGTGTGGATTTGCGATCCGGGTCGTTGGACCTATCACGCCCTACGCCTTCCTCCCCAGCCCCATTGCCTCGCGCGCCTCATCCAGGGTCTGTTGAGAAATGGGACGCACTCGCGCCGCTCCCGCCGCCAGGATCTCGTTCACCATCTCGGGACGGGACAAGTAATAGGCGCGCCGCTCGCGTATCGGCTCGAGAAAGGCATTCAACGCTTTGGCTAGCTTTTTCTTCACTTCCACGTCGCCGACCTTGCCTTGACGATAGCGGTCTTTGAGATCTTGCACTTCGGCTTTATCGGGATTAAAGGCATCGTGGTACTCAAAGACCGGGTTTCCCTCGGGGTTCGCCGGGATGTCCGCGCGAATGCGGGTCGGGTCCGTGTACATGTTGCGCACCCTTTGCTCGACCATCGCCGCATCGTCGGAGAGCAGGATCGCGTTGTCCAGCGACTTGCTCATCTTCGCCTTTCCATCCGTGCCCACCAATGTCGGCACCTCGCCGATGAGCGCCTGCGGCTCGGGAAAGACCTCGCCGTAGAGGAAATTGAATCGCCGCGCCAGTTCGCGGGTAACCTCAATGTGCGATTCCTGGTCCTTGCCGACGGGAACAAGGTTGGCTTTGACGTGCAGAATGTCCGCCGCCTGCAATATCGGGTAACCGAGCAATCCGTAGGAAGGATTTTCGATGTGCTCGGCATCCATCACTTCTTTCAGCGACGGCACGCGTTCCAGTCGCGGCACGGTCATCAGCATCGAAAAGATCAGGTGTAGTTCGCACACGCTCGGCACGTCGGACTGGACATAGATCGTTGTCTTTTCCGGATCGATGCCCACGGAGAGATAATCCAGCACCAGACTGCGTGAATACTGGCGTGTCGCCACCACATGATCCTTGTCGGCGGTGCGCGTCAGGGCGTGATAATCCGCGACGACCAGGAACACTTTATATTCATCCTGGAGTCGCACGCGATTGGCGAGCGTCCCGACATAGTGACCTACGTGCAAAGGCCCCGTCGGCCGGTCACCGGTTAAAATGGTCCCCTTTTTCATAGTCTCCTCCTCATCACCGGATCGGCGTGGACGCTGACTCGCCCGCCGGTCCCGCGTCCAAAATAGTTTCAGAAATAAAACAGCCCGTCCCCTGCGCGCAGATTGGCGTACCGGCTGGGACGGGCGATCGAATTCCCGTGGTGCCACCCACCTTAGGCTGCCGTGTCATTCGCTTGATCTCTCAACCCACAGGGATCCGGCGAAAAACAAAATCCCTACCGTGAAACGGTAGGGATCGCCAGCCTCACTCTTTCGCAGGGACGCCGCCAGTCCGGGACCTGGATGCCGGTCCCTTTACTAACTTGAATCCCTTCAGCCGCGATAACGGGGGCGATTCCGGGATAACCTACCGGGCGATGCGGCATCGCGCGTTCTGTGTCTGCTTGCCGCGCCGCCTTTGGGCTTCCGACTCACCGGTCCATTCACCATCGCCGCCAGTATCGCGCTCACACCCGGTCTATCCACCGCGTGAACGGCAGCCGCGCGACTCTCTGTGCTATTGGCGACGGGTACTCGTCCGGATCAAAGTCTGTACCAGAAATGGTTGATGAGATTATATCACGCCAGCGGCGTGGTGTCAAACCGCAGAAGACGTGAAGCGACAATTCGCTATGTCGTCCGCGCACGGCGGGCGGCAAAAACGATCAGGACCAGGACAACCCCACCGCCAAGCAAGAGCAGGTCCTCGCCCAAACCGGACTTGGGCAACTCCCCCGAGCCGGGCGTGCTGGTCACCGCGGGAGTCCCTGCCCCGCCGCCGATGACTGTCGGCGTTGCCGTGCCCCCTCCACCGGCACCGGGGGTCCCGGTCAGAAGAACCAGGGTCGGTGTCGGCGAATCCTGCACCACGGCTGTCGGCGAATTCGCAGGCGTCAACGTGACCAGGACGCGCGTGGTGGTGCCGGTCGCGGCGGCGATGCGGACGGTCGGCGAAGCGCTGGCGCCCAGTCCCAACAACCTCGGAATCAGAAGAAAGCCGCCCAGGCCGATCAATCCCAGGATGAGCAAAGCCGCCAATCCAATGGCGAGCACGACGAACATCCGGTTAGGTCCACCGCCCGCGGGTGCAATTTCTGCCATAATGATGTCTCCTTTTCTTGCGAAATCGCCTGAGGATATGCTCTCGCGATCAGCCGATCAGTTCCAGGTTCAGCCA
>JBLMXX010000317.1:0-5360 GCA_050257995.1 Acidobacteriota bacterium
GATTCATCCGCCGGGCGGTCGCTTACGCGGACGGCAAAGAAAGTGATCAAGGCAGCTACGAGATCCAAACCCGAGTGTGCGGCCTCGGCGATAATGCCCAGACTGCCGGTCATGAGCCCGATGACGAGTTTCATGCTCGTCAGGAAAATCGCGGCAACGACGGATGTCGCCGCCGCGTATCCCTTTTCGCGCACTTGCACTTGCATTGCCGTCTCTGTCACCTGACCTCCACGTAACAAAACAGGTACCCGCACCTGGCAAGAAGGTCCGTCTCCGGCTCCTGCCTGCGTGTGTACCTGTCTCTGATCATTATCCTGATATCAATGCGGGTAGAGAAAAACGCAGGTCTCTCTCTACCCGGCTGTAGACCCACTCGTTGACATAGTGAGTTTATGCTCACCATTGCCAGACGCCTGCCCTGAAGGTCAGGAAGTATCTCCTCCGCGTGGAGGACGTCTCTCTCTCGAGAAATGGCGCAACGAGTGTTGATCCGCAGTTGCGCGCGGACTGCAGATCGGCTGACTGCAACGTATCCGCGATAGGCTGGAACATCACCTCCATGGGGCGGGCGCTGCAATCGCTATTCACTTCCATTTTGCAGTCTAGCATGTCCAAGTCCAAGACCGGTCTGAATTCGGTCAAAAATCACTCCAGCGGCGGATTGGGAAAATCCGCCGCGCCCATTCGAAAAATCTACGCCAACCCTGACGAATCATCCACCCGGATTCGGGGGCAACCAGTTTCTCAATCTCAGGGAGCATTTCTCGGGCGGCGGCATCGCCCTCTGCGAAACAAGTTTCGATCAAACCAAAATCCAACAATCCGACTTGCCGCACTCGAGGATAGATAATCAAATCGGGCGGCGAATCGGCCAACTTGTGATTGCGCAGTTCCTGGGCCATAATTCCGAGTGATCGTTCGACCACCCGGAAGATTTGCTGATGAGACAGATTGTATAAAAGCTGCCAGAGCACCCCACCTCGCCGGATCGCGTCCGAGTCCAGTGTGGCAAAGAATGGCTCTGGTGCTCCCAAGTCCACGGCGATTACCCGGTCCGCGCCGTATCGCCGCATGATGTCAAAGGGCACGGGGTTGAGCACGCCTCCGTCAAAAAGCATCCGGTCTCCAATGCGGACAGGCGCAAACAATCCCGGGTAGGCCATACTGGCGCAGACAGCATCCGCCACAGGACCTGAATCCAGGACGACCTCTTTCTGAGAGTCCAGATCGACGGCGACACACATAAATGGGCGTTGCAGGTCTTCAATCTTCGTATCCTCGCCAATGGCATGGTCGAGGATATGGCGGATGCCTTCCGTGCTAAACAGACCCATTCCGGTCTTGTCGCGTCCAAACCACTGCCGAAAGCTCAGACTGCGTGCGAGCGCTTGTATCTGCGCGGACGCCAGCCCGGACGCGTACAAAGCCCCGACCATGGCGCCGGCACTCGATCCGCAGATAATATCGATCTGAACATGGGCGCCTTCTAGTACGCGCAGCACACCGAGATGCGCCATGCCCTTGACCCCACCGCCACCCAGCGCCAGACCAATTTTCAAAGGATCACTCCACAATACCTAAACAAAAAGACTTGTGCCGCCAACCTCATCGCGGAACAAGCCCTTTTCAAGAGCGGGGGTTATTACCCGAGCATGGCGTCAACGCCCATACAACCTGATCTGCAAAGCAAAACCCTTTATACAAATTAAAACGCGACAGGTCTAGCAAGGATGATAGCACACAACAAAATCACTGTCAAAGACGAATCGCGAGCCGGAGCGCCTAGTGATACGCTATCAAAATGACGAGTGCAAAGAGCATCGTAAATCCCAGTTCGATAAAGCCCAACCGGCGGAGGTTCGGGCGCGATGGCGATGTCACCACACCGCCAATCGCTTTGCACGCCACCGGTATGAACGCGATCGGCGCCAACGCAGGCAAGATGCCCAGGCCGGCGAACGACGCGACGAGTGCAAGCACCAACAGGTGGTATCCGAGTGTTACTCTTCCAGCCCAAAGGCGTGCGATCCAGGGGTCCGAAACGCGAACAAGACGCGGCTGTTCGCGCACCTTGAATTTGACGTAAAAAACGGTCCCCCCAAAGTAGAACAGGTTGAGAAGATACAGGGTCACCGCAGTCGTATCCAGCCGGCCGGTGGAAACCAAATACGCACCTGGCGCGCCGAGTGCGAGCCCCGCGATCCCGGTCCACTCGCCCGCAGTTGTCATCTCGGCCCGGCGCGCCGCGTTCCAAAGATACACGGCAAGGGACACGAGACCCAGCGCGCCTAATGGTATCAACAACCAATTGGGCGATAAGATCACCAGCGCCGCGCTCCACATCAGCGTAAATGCGACATAGGTTGCGCTCCACCGCAAGGCGTTCGCCCGCGCGGCGGGTGCGCGGCTCTTGATCGCAAGCATCAGCGGATAACGCAACAAGAAAAAGCCAAATGCCGTGAGCACAAACACAATCACCGGTCCGCTCACTACACCTGCGGTGCCGATGCCAACCCACAAGGGCACAATTAACATTGCCCAGGCACCATGCTCGCGGGGTATCGGCACCCCTCTCAACGATACAATTCCCATCTGTTTCTCCACTCACCATAATAACCCCATGGGGACTGGCCGGCAATGACTAAAGTCACGTTCTTCACAAAGCACACGATCCTTCCTGCGTATATTTGACCATTTGAGCGACCTATGGTATAAGCCTATCAACGCGTTGAAGGAGACGAGTACAGAGCCCACCGGAGTTTAGAGAGCCGTCCGGGTGCATCTCTTCGAGGTGAACTGGCGCACCTGTGGCTGAAAGACGGTCTCCGCCGCTCTCGAAAGACAGCTCCAGAGCACTCGCAGGCCGCGACGGCACGCTCCCGTTACCGAGCATGAAGGCGGCACCCTTGATTGGGGTGCGGCGAAGAAAGGTGGCACCACGAGGTCATTTGCCTCGTCCTTTCGCTTGAAAGGACGGGGTTTTCTATTTCTCGATTTTTGTTTCTGACGGAGGTTGGCATGCAACGCATTCGAACGACTCAAATGGGCGAATACGTTGGGCAGCGCATCACGCTAGCGGGCTGGGTACACCAGATTCGAGCGCTTGGCAAGATCAATTTCCTGATCGTGCGCGATGGCTATGGGATTGCCCAAGCGATGACAGAGGATGCAAAATGCCTTGCGCCGTTGGATAACCTCCAAAACGAGAGCGTAGTGCAAGTGGAAGGGATTGTCGTCGCGGAGGCACAGGCGCCGGGCGGAGTAGAATTGCGCGACCTTAACGTGCGGGTGTTGACGCCGGTTCCCGATGTCATGCCAGTACCGATCAACAAGCCGGTCGTCAAAGCCGCGTTAGATACGTTATTGAATCATGCGCCCGTTATTTTGAGACACCCGCGCCATCACGCGATCTTTCGCCTTTCGGCAGGCATCATGGCAGCGTTCCGCGAGTACTTGGGCGAGAACGGCTTTACCGAAGTCCAAACTCCCAAGCTCGTCGCCTCAGCAACCGAAAGCGGCGCCAACGTCTTTTCAGTCGACTATTTCGGGCGGCAGGCGTATCTCGCCCAATCGCCGCAGTTCTATAAACAAATTATGGTTGGCATATTCGAGCGCGTGTTCGAGGTTGGTCCCGTTTTCCGCGCCGAGCCGCACGATACCACCCGCCACGTGAACGAATACGTCAGCATGGATGTGGAATTCGGGTTTATCGAGAATCACTTTACGGTCATGGAGCTTTTAAACCGGCTCATTTCCCATGTCGTCGCTCGGGTGGGAGAGCGCTTCCGCACCGAATTATCACAGCTCGACGCGCGTTTGCCGTCGGTCCCTGAGACGATTCCCCACATCCACTTTAAGGATGCCCAGCAGTTAATTTTCGAGCGGTACGGGGAAGACTGCCGCGGCGAGCCAGACCTCGCGCCCCAACACGAACGCTGGTTGGGCGAATGGGCGCGTGAGACGCAAAATTCCGATTTCCTTTTCGTCCCCGGTTACCCGATGGTCAAGCGGCCCTTTTACACGCATCCCGACCCTACCGACCCAACCTACTCGAACAGCTTTGACCTGCTGTTTCGCGGCACCGAACTGGTAACGGGCGGACAGCGCCTGCACCTCTATCCGGATTACTTGGCCGCGCTCGCCAAAGCGCACTATCCGGTCGAGCCATTCGAATACTATTTGGAAGCCTTCAAGTATGGCATGCCGCCGCACGGAGGGTTCGCCATCGGGCTGGAACGGTTTACGATGCAATTAACTGGTCTGACCAATATCCGCGAAGCCACCCTGTTCCCCCGCGATACTCACCGGCTGACCCCTTGAATAGGCAGACTTGCGAAACCTTGCGAAGCACCCCCGCAGCGGAGCGGAGTGGGGCCAGATTTCGCAAGTCTTGTTTCATTTTCTCGCTTTGAGCGAAAACATCAACGGAAGCGGAGGGAAACGGTCCGGCAGTCGCCACCAGCCCTCCGCATCCTGTTCCATGAACGGGAACATCTGCCAGGACATGAATGGATACTCTTGAAATGATTCGAGGTGCAGTCCAGCAGAAAGCAAAGCGCCCAGGATCTCGCTCAGCGAGTGATTCCAGGAGTACTCGATGCCGCGATAGGGTGACGTCAGGTCGGCATACGACCCTTTGACATCGAATTTCATCGGTCCTGAATCGAAATAGGAATAGGCAATGTGCAGGTCCTTTGCATCGGGGGCATCATCATAGATGTACGGTAAGGGATGCGCCTCGACGACGTAAAAGAGCCCACCCGGCTTGAGAAAATGAGCGATCACCTGTCCCCATTTCTCCAAATCAGGCAGCCATCCAAGGATTCCGTGCGAAGTAAAGACAAAATCAAATTCGCCCGATAAAATAGAAGGTAGATCGTAAAGATTGGAGCAGACAAACTGCGCTGGAATGCCAGTTTCCTCGCTCAGTTGTCTCGCGAGGCCAATGGCTTTGCCGGAAAAGTCAGCGCCCGTCACTCGTGCGCCCAGGCGTGCCCACGACAGTGTTGCCAGTCCAAAATGGCATTGGAGGTGCAAGAGCGATTTCCCTCTTACATCTCCCAACTCCCGTTCGATGGAATCCAGCCGCATCTGACCTGCTTTAAATCCCTCGACGTCGTAAAGTTTGCTTTGCTCGTGAATCTCCGTCCAATCATCCCACAACTGCCGGTTGGATTGCAGGTATCCGTCCAATCAATACTCCTTCAGCTTGAGCAAGCGCTCCCCCGCCTGCCGGAGCGTCTCCTCTCGCTTGGCAAACATAAAGCGGACCTTGGTCCGGCCCAGTTCAGGGGGCGCATAGAAACTACTGCCCGGCACTGCGGCGACACCGATCTCTTTCACCATCCATTTCACGAACT
>JBLMXX010000318.1:0-4605 GCA_050257995.1 Acidobacteriota bacterium
GTGTATGCCGTCTCGACGCGCACCGGTTTCACGCGCTATGGTCTGCCTGACCTGAGGATCGTCACAGGGGATTACGGATCAGCCCAGATGATCCTTTTGTCATATATCCTGTTTATCGCGGTATTCTTATCCTATTTATTCGACAAGACACGCGGATATGCCGTAGGCATGGCATTATTGGAGAGACGAATTGGAGAACACCCGAGAGCGGGCACTCCCGGACGATAAGCCGCAAACCCTAGAGGATCGTCTGGTCTACTTGAAACATGTCGCGCTCTATGAATATGCCGAGAAGCACAGTCCGCCAACGCGAATCCTGGATTTGGGTTGCGGCGAAGGGTATGGCGCCAAGATACTGGCGAGTGGTGCGCGATTGGTCGTCGCGGCGGACTATTCGACCGAGGCGGTCCTGCACGCGGCGCGCAAGTACGCTGCCGGGAACGTGGTCTTTGTCGTCTGTGACGCCCAGCACTTGCCGTTTTGTCCCGACGTATTCGACATGGTCGTTTCATTCGAGGTCATCGAGCACCTCGCGTTGGTCCGTCGCTATTTGGAGGAGATCGAGCGCGTGCTTACAGGGACGGGGTTTTGCCTGGTGTCGACGCCAAACCGTCTGCTGCGGCTGCTGCCTTTTCAAAAGCCGTGGAACCGCTTTCACCTGCGCGAATACGATTTCAGGGGTTTTGCGAAGGTACTTGAGGCTGTATTTCAGCGGGTGCGTGTTTGCGGGGTGACTGCCATTCCGGCCATCCTTGACATCGAAAAGCGACGCGTGAAGCAGAATCCCTTCATAGCGTACCCGCGAATGGTGGCTCATCTGCTTTTGCCGCGATCTGTTTACAAGCGGCTCAAACCCCCAAAGCCGGAAGTGATCGCGGCGACTCACAGAATCGATTTCGAGCGGGAAAGTTTTTCTGCGGAGGATTTCGAACTTGCCGAAGGTGATCTGAAGAATTGCATCACGCTAGTAGCCATCTGCGAACAAGGGCAGCGCTGATTTTCGCCAGGATCGATTGGCTTCTTTTCCTCATTTGCGGCATTGGGCTGGGGCTACGCCTATGGGGAATTGACTGGGGCATGCCTTTTATCTATCATCCCGACGAACCGTTTTCCGTAAATGGGGCGATCCGGATGTTGAAAACCGGCGACCTCAATCCGCAGACCTTTCATTGGGGCTCGCTCATTTACTATTTGAATGCGCTCCTCTATCTGGGTTATTATCTGGCCACCAAGCTGAGAGGAGCACCCGGCACGCTGAGCGATATCCCTTACCTTGACATTGAAACGATTGCCGTGGGATGGGCACCCATTCCGGCAATGTTCCTCCTAAGCCGTGTCCTGGTCGCGATCACCGGCGCAGGGTCCATTCTTCTCGTTTACTTGATAGGGCGAGAGGTACAGGGACGTGCGACCGGACTGCTGGCGGCCCTTTTGTTTGCGGTATCTCCGACAAGCGTCTGGCTGAGCCATGTGGTGAAATCGGATACGCTGTTGGTCTTCTTCTGCCTAATGTCCGTCTGGGGCGCGCTGCGCGTGGTCAAAGAGCCCAGGATCAGCCATTACGTGCTTGCAGGGGCGGGGGCCGGGTTGGGCGCCTCGAGCAAATATAACGCAGGCGTCATCCTGGTCTCGCTGCTGGCGGCGCACTGGATGCGTTTTGGATGGCGCGGGATCCTTCGGAAGGAAATCTGGGCGGGTCTGGTAGCCGCCGCGGTCGCTTTTGTCGCCACGACCCCTTTCGCCTTGCTGGACGCGCCGGCTTTCCTCCAAGGGGTCTTTTTCGACATGATGCACTATTCGACGGGGCACCTGGGCGCCGAAGGAAATTCGTTTCAATATTATGCGTCTTTTCTGTGGGATGAATATGGGCTCCTTTTGGGCTTTGCCTTGTGTGGAATCCTTTACATTGCCCTGAGCCGCAGTCGGCAGGGCGCTGTGCTTGCCATTTTCCCGGTCCTGTATTTCATTTTTATCAGCCTGTTCGTCGTCCATTTTGAAACCACAATTCTGCCGATTATCCCATTTGTCGTTCTGATCGGCTCGCTCTTTTTGGTGAGCGTTTTCAACTGGATGGCTGAGCGCATTCCGGAACGGCGTTGGCTGGCGGGGGGTCTAGCCGTCGTCATTGCCCTGGTCAGTGTCCCGTCTCTCTTCGCATCGGCACGCAACGATCTAGAGCTTGGACGGGAGGACAACCACGCGATTGCCAGCCGGTGGATCGGAGAAAACCTGCCGGCCGGCTCACGCGTTGCGATTGAGCCCTATTCGCCCTTTGTGGACCACGATCGATTCGCGGTCGAGGGTTTCGAGGATATTACGGCCCATCCTCCGGAATGGTACGAGCAAAACGGATTCGAATACGTTGTTTTCAGTTATGGCTCTTATGGGCGATTTTTCGAAAAGCCGGCACTTTATCCCGAATATGTCGACAAATATAATGCTCTCTGGGCACGCTTTACACCAGTGATGCGCTTTAATGAGTCAGGCGATGAAATTCGGATTTACAAGACCCATCCGGCAGCGCTCCCATCTCACCGGGTTGCCGCTCGCTTCGGCGTCTACGGGGCATGGCTGGAACTGGTCGGTTACGATTGGGAGAGTGGTCATCTGGCTTTATACTGGCGCGGACTGGAACCGCGCCGCGAATCATTCCAGCTGACAGCACGTCTGATTGACTCGGCGGAGCGCGAGGTCGCCCGATCCAGCGGAAGCCTACTGGGGAGTGCCGCCTCCACGGAGCGCTTACCGACTCAGATTGTGCGAGTACCCTGGGAGATGGCTGCTCCGGCGGAAATCGCTCCCGGATTGTATCACATCGAGCTAGACGTGGATGGCGAGGGAGTGGGACGCATTCCAGTGCAGTCCCGAAACTATGTCCCGATTTCGGACAAGCTCTTTATCGGCCCAATCAAGGTCCAGGCACCCATGCCCACCGTTGCAGAGCTACAAGCTGCCCAACGCGTCAATGCGAGATTTGGAGACGGCATTACACTCCAAGGTTACAACCTGACTCCGAGTCGTGCGCTGCGAATCACTCTCTACTGGTCAAGTCTTTCGACGATCGATAAAGACTATACGGTCTTTATTCACCTGGTGGATGCGAACGGAAAGGTGCTCGCTCAAGTGGATTCTAAACCGCGCGGCGGCGCGTACCCAACATCACTCTGGGAGGCGGGAGAGATCATACGCGACGACTATGGGATCGCGCTGCCGGGCGATATCGAGCCGGGTCCCTATAATATGGAAATTGGCATGTATGAGTACCCGAGCCTGGCCCGCCTGCCGGTCCTCGATTCGAACGGTAATGCCGTGGGCGATCATCTGAATCTGACCGAGGTCATGATCCGATGAGGATTGCAATCGTCGCGAGCGACTATGCGCCAACGGTCGGCGGCGTGCAGACAGCGGTGCGAAACATTGCGCACCATGCGGCGCGAATGGGGCACACGGTGACGATTTTGAGTTACCAGCCCCGCGGCGATGTGCCGCAGACCGAAGTGATCGACGGCATCGTCGTGCATCGCTTCCCGTGGGGACGGCGCCCGATTTGGACGCTACCTATACGCGCGGGGCAGACCCTTTTCGGCATGGCACATGTCCTGCGCGAATTCAAGCCCGACCTTGTCTATATCCATTTTCTGAGCATCAACGCGCTCTATGTACTATTGCTCCATTATGTCATGCGGTTTAAATTAATCGCCTCCGCGCGCGGCAATGATATTCAGGGTATCCCCACGCGCTCGCGCGGCCAGCGCTGGATGCTCTCCCGGCTGTTCCGCCGCGCGGATGCCGTGCTATTCTGCTCATCCTTTGTGCAGCGCGATGCGGCGCCGTACCTGCAATATGTGTCGCCGCATGCCTTCATCGGCGTTGTTGCAGACGGTTTCAACGCGGAGGAATTTGAGGGCCGCCGCGCGTTCGAGCATCCTTCGCCTTTCCTGTTGGGGATGGGGCGGCTCGTGCACAAAAAGGGCTTCGATCTCCTCATTCGAGCATTTGCCCAGATTTCCCCCGAATTCCCTGACCTGCAGTTGATAATCGCAGGGGATGGCGAAGAGCGGCAGGCGTTGGAAAAACTGCTGGACGACGTGAACATGCGTGGGCGCGTCACCCTTTTGGGCTTTGCAGACCGTGACAAGACGATTGCGCTGTTTTTGGGTTGTGAGTTTTTTGTGTTATCATCACGGAACGAGCCGTTCGGGATTGTCGTAGTGGAGGCGATGGCAGCGCACAAGGCGGTGCTGGCGACCCGGTCCGGCGGCGTCGTCGATCTTGTCCAGGACGGTGTGAACGGCAGACTGGTCGAGCCGACGGTCGAGGCATTGGCAAATGGAATGCGAGATATGCTAAAGAACCCTGCCGCAACCCAGAGGATGGGCGAGTGCGCGGCGCAGACCATCCCAGAGCGCACGTGGGCGGCGGTGACGGAGCAGTTCATTGACGTGTTCAAGCGCGTTGTGGATTCCAAACCGTGAACGGCGAGACCATTGTCATTCTCGCCAATGCCGAATGGGACTGGGCGAATCGCGTTAACTGTCACCATATTGCGGCACGCTTGGCACGGGGCAATCAGGTCCTGTTCGTCGATACGGTAGGCGGGCGCAC
>JBLMXX010000319.1:0-6134 GCA_050257995.1 Acidobacteriota bacterium
GAACAAGTTAATAGAAAAATCAAGCGCACGTCATATATCTCGAGCCTGTGATTTCTGATCAGCGGCTGGTCATTTCTTGACCGAGCAGGCTCTGCTCGAAAAAAGAAATCATTCGCGCCGAATATTCGTCGGGTCGGGTCGCTAATCCTCCGCAATGACCTGCTTCGGGTATCACCCAACGTGTCGCGGCAGTCCCAGCGTACTCCATATATCGCCGAGTAAGCGGCGCTTCGAGCATGTCTTGACCGGCGGAGATGAAAAGAATCGGCCGAGGCGGTATCTGGCGGACGAGTTCCTTGATTGGCGCTTCTTGGGTTGAGCCGCTGAATACATCGGCGAGTTGATAGAACATCCAGTTCAGCGGAGCCATGAAGAACAAGGGCCGCACTTCGGGGAGCATCGGCTCGAGCACGTCTTCGCTTTTGCCTGCGCCCAATCCGTCGGCGAGAACCGCCTTGATGTTCTGCGATCGGGCGGCGGCGCAAATCCCGACGTGTGCGCCTGTCGAGATTCCCATCACTCCAATCCGCTGGGGCTGAACCTCACGGCGCCCCATAAGAAAAATCGCACCCGCTTGCGCGTCGAGACTGCTGAGGCAAGGCGCGAACACATCTCCCTCGCTGTCTCCGTGCGCTCGGAGGTCGAGCAGTAGAACACCGAAACCATGCTCAGAGAGGATGCGCGCGTAGGGAAGCATCAGAGTCCGATTCCCATTCTGACCGTGAAGCAGAATGATCGCAGCGCCGTTGCGCGATGGAATATACCATCCGGCAATCTTGATATTGTCGACGGTCATAAGAGAGACCTGCTCTACCGATAAACCCAGTTCCGTTGGGGTGACCTCGATGGGCAGGCGCCTTGGATGGACGTCCGCAAAAGCGGCAAGGGTTGGAACGAGAATGTAAAGTGCAAACAGCGCTTCTACCAGAGCCAGTAACAGTAAGCGGTGGCGGTTCAGCCAGGCGCGATTTCCGAACTTGGAGAACAGAAAAATACTAGTCCGGTCCAGAGCTGCCCCAGCCAGCGCCCCGCCCATCAGCCACGGCAGGATATTTCCCAACACGATGCCGAATGTTGCGCCCAAAATGCCGCAGATAATTCCATTGAACACCGTCGATAGCCGAGATGTTGGGTGCATTACGCTTTCTCCATAACGATACTTGCCCGCTTGGTAAATTCCAAAGAACCTTCTTACCTAACGCGGGTAAGCATCTCCTCGAAATTTGGGAACGAGTCCGCGACACACTCCCACCCTTCAATCACCGTTTCGCCCCGCGCAATCAGCCCGGCGACCATCAACGACATGGCGAGCCGGTGATCGCTGTGGGCGTTGACCCGCGCGCCGCGCAGACTGGTCGGTCCGGCGATAACAAATCCGTCCGCCTGCTCCTGGATCTGCGCTCCCATCTTGCGCAACTCTGCGGCGAGCGTGCCGATGCGATCCGATTCTTTCACTCGCAATTCTTGCGCATCCCGTACGCTGGTTTCCCCGGATGCCTGAGTCGCCGCTACGGCAAAGACCGGGAACTCGTCGATCATCCGCGGCACGATCTCACCGGACACCTCCGATCCCTTCAGCGCCTCTTCCGTGCCCGCGACGAGATCGGCAACTGGCTCCCCTGATTCTTCCCGAATATTTTCAATGCGTATCTGTGCCCCCATCCTGTAAAGCGCATCCAGGAGACCGGTCCGGGTCGGATTGACGCCCACGCTTGCAATCCGGATCTCTGAATTCGGAATGAGCAGCGCCGCGACGATGAGAAAAGCGGCGGATGAGAAATCGTTGGGTATGGAAAAGGAAGGCGGGACGCGCAGGTGCTCCGCAGGTTCCATCCGGACCTCGGTCCGTGACCCCAGCGTCTCGATCCTGACGCCGCACGCTCGCAGCATTCTCTCCGTGTGATCGCGGCTCAGCGCCGGTTCACGTAACGTCGTCGGTGAATCGGCAAATAAACCTGCTAGCAGCAGCGCGGATTTCACCTGGGCGCTTGCCACGGGCAGAACATAATCCACTCCGTGCAAATGCCCGCCTCGAACCGCGAGCGGCGGCAGTCGACCGCCGTCGCGTCCAAGTATCGTTGCCCCCATTTGGCGCAGTGGGTCGGACACGCGCGCCATCGGACGGCGCTTGAGCGCCGGCGTTCCATCCAGAATCGAAAGGAATTCCTGCCCGGCGCAAACTCCGGCGAGCAGGCGCATAGTGGTCCCCGAACCGGCGCAAAAGAGAACCTCCCCGGGCTCTTGAAGCGAATGCAAGCCCCGCCCACTGATCACCAGAGTAGTCGAGTCCGCCCGCTCTATCTCCGCGCCCAAGTCCTCCAGACATCTCAACGTCGCATTCGTCGTTTCGCTTTGCAGGAAATTTTCGATGCGCGTCGAGCCGCCGGTCAGGGTCGACAGGATGGCAGCGCGATGCGAAATGGATTTGTCCGCCGGGACGCGCAGACTGCCGCGCAGTGGCTGCGCTGCCGGGGCAAAGCGGAATTCTGACATGGTCCTTCCTTACCGTGCTACCACCAGCCCATCCACTGCCCGGCGATGTACATTACGAGGATGGCGGCAACGATGACCAGAGCAATCTCTTGCCAGTTCGCACGATTCTTTGGTTGCATGGCTCAACATACCCTTTGGAACGGAATACCAGAGAACGATAGCATCCCGCAGTATATCAAGGTAGCGCTAAACGGTCAAAGAGGCTTTTCGGGTGACACGATGACATCCTCCAGGTTTGACAAAATGGACCGGTGTATGGTAGTGTAGGACCATGTTGGCGAATCGAAATTGGGCCCCCGTATTTTGTTTTTATGGCTATTTTAGCGCCGCGGTTTTGGTGCGGGGTCCAATCGTCACGCCTAGCTGATATCTGTACTCGACATGAGACAAGAGAGCGTGGGACCCTCAACCCCACGCTCTCTTTCTTTTCGGAGCGACCAAGCACAGAAAGGATTCCAGATGGCAAATTCTGTGTCTCCCAACCCACCGCTGCCAATCGTGCTAACGGGGTTTATGGGCACGGGAAAGACTTCTGTCGGACAGGTCCTGGCGGACAAACTCAGGCGCGAATTCGTGGATATGGACGTGCTGATCCAGGCGGAAGAAGGCATGGCGATCCGCGATATTTTTGCAATGTACGGCGAACAATACTTTCGAGACCGGGAGGCAGAAATGTGCGCCCGGCTGGCGGCGTCCGGCAACCGCGTCATCGCGACCGGCGGCGGTACTTTGGTCAACCCGCTCAACCGCGCCCGGTTTGTCGATGCGCTGGTGGTGTGTCTCGACGCGGCCCCGGAGGAGATTCTCGAGCGCCTGCACGGTGCCCAAGACCGTCCCCTGCTGGCAACCGCCAACCCGCATCAGCGCATTGTCGAGTTGATGGACGCCCGGCGCGAGGCTTATGCACAGATCGAGTGGCATTTGGATACCTCCGGCAAGACCGTGGAACAGGTCGCCGGAGAGATCGTCGATCTGCTGCAGCCGCGCAAATTGAGTGTGTCCGCCCCAGAGAGCGTATGCCCGATCTTCATCGGCTCGGGTGTACTTGCGCGCGCCGGTAAACTGATGAACCTGACCACCGATACGTTTTCCCCCGTGTGCGCGATCATCACCGGCTCGCGTGTGCGCGAATTGCATGCGAGCCGACTTGTCGATTCGCTGACCGGACGCGGTTTTGAGCCGCACGTGATCGAGATTCCCGACCGCGAGCAATCCAAGACGCTCGACGCCGTGCGCAGGATTTACGACGATCTGCTCGACGCCGGGCTCGACCGACACTCGATTGTTTTCGCCCTTGGCGGCGGCGCCATCGGGGATATTGCGGGGTTTGCAGCCGCTACATACATGCGCGGCGTCTCTTTCGTGCAGATGCCGACGACGCTGTTGGCGATGGTCGACGCGAGCATTGGCGGCAAAGTGGGAGTCGATCTCCCACGCGGCAAGAACTTGATCGGCGCATTCAAACACCCCTACGCGGTTATCGCGGACACCGATACTCTCACAACCCTGTCCCCGGCAGAATTCCGTTCGGGTATGGCAGAAGTCGTAAAGCACAGCATCATCGGAGATGCCGGCTTGTTCGAATTGCTGGAACGCGAGCCACGCGCCAATCCCCTCTCGACGGAGGACGGGCGCCGCTGGATCGCACGAGCCATGCAGGTTAAAATCAATATTGTGGCGCAGGATCCGTTTGAACAAGGCGAACGCGGCAAGTTGAACCTGGGTCACACCTTCGCCCACGCGTTCGAGATGTTGTCCGGTCCCGCGCTCTTGCACGGTGAAGCGGTCGCCATCGGACTGGTATGCGCCGCCCGGCTGTCAGTCCGACGCGGGCAGTGCCAAGCCGACCTCGCAATCCGGATTGAGGACCTGGTGCGCGCGCTCGGTCTACCGGCGCGCGTGCCGGGCACATTGCTCACCGACGCGATTTTAGCGGCGATGGCGGCAGACAAAAAACGCTTGGCGCGGCATCTCCGGTTCGTTCTGCCGCTCGCTTTGGGGGAGGTGGCGATCGTAGATAATATTCGGATCGAGGACGTGGCTGCCGTTATCGAAGAGGTGCGCGCGTAGAGGGGGCGTCGAAATGTGTTTGCGCTACCGCTTCTGGTTGGACCGATGAACGATAAAGATTCCACCCAGGATCAGCGCGCCGCCGGTGATCTGTGAAACCGTAATTGGCTGCCCGAGCAAGAACATCGCGGGAATCGCCGTGAACACGGGCTGGGCGAGGAGCGTCGGCGAGACGATCGAGGCGGGGATTCGTCCGAGCGCAAAATTGACCGCCAAGTATCCGCCCATTTGGGTCAAAAGCCCCGCGCCCAGAACGCACAGGTAGGTTTGGACCGAATAGCCAAAGAGAGGAAGGCTCAGACCGAGGCTGATGACCAGCAAGACCACAGCGCTCGCGAGAGATGAGGTCCACCATGAGATGACGGCATTCAGCCCTTCGCGGGCGCGTGCGGCGGCAAGAAAAAAAGCCCCGTAGAACAAGCCACCCAGTATGGACAATAGATCGCCGATCCCGATGGTTGGATGGACGAAAAAATCCTGCCCCAGAATGACGAGGACCCCGCCCAACGCGAGCAAAAGACCGAGCCAGAAAGCCGACCGCAGACGCTCGTGGAATAACACTACTGAACCGACCGCAACCCAAAAGACCGAAGTGTTGCCGAAAAGCGTCGCATTTGCCGCCGATGTCATCAGAACGGCGTTATTCCACACCCACAAGTCCAGGGCGAGAAACAGTCCGCCGAGCAAAGCCATCCGCAAGTGCCGCTGCGACACGCCGAGATGACGTCTTGCCTGCATACCGACGGGGATGGCAGAAACAGTCACGGCGAGCGCCATGCGATAGAAACCGAACACCGGACCCGGTGCATCCGCCAGTTTCACAAAGATGGCAGAAGAAGCCATCGCCGCGACACCAAAGATCAGAGCGAGGTACGGCAGTAAGTCAATCTTAGCCCGGCTGGAACTCACCTGTCTTTGGATGGGGTGACCGCCTGGGAGCGATCCTGCAGCAGAGCGAGCAAGGCTTGCATGCCGAAGAGATAACTGCGCCATCCCAAGCCGCAGATAACACCGACGCACACGGGAGAAAGGACGAGGTGATGCCGAAATTCCTCCCGCGCATGTATGTTGGAGAGATGTACTTCGATCGTCGGCAACTTGACCGCGGAGAGGGCATCTCGCATCGCAATCGAGTAATGGGCGTAGGCACCGGGATTCATGAGGATCCCATCTGCCCAGGTGCGCGCGTCTTGAATCGCGTCGATCAGCGCCCCTTCGCTATTCGACTGGAACACGCGCAGCTCGGCGCCGTTCTCTTCTGCGACTCGGTTCATCCGCGCATTGATCTCGTCAAAACCGACCGTCCCATAAATGCCCGGCTCCCGCGAGCCAAGCAGGTTTAAGTTCGGTCCATGTAAAAGCAGGATTTTGAACACAGATCGTTCTCCTTCAGGATAGGGGATAGACAAGCCAACTCCACGTCTCGCCCTCTATGGGCGATTGCGCCTGGCTCTCGATCAGTCGGGCGGCCGAGGAGGAGGTCCGTCATACGTGACCGGAATGCGAACGCGCATCGGCTTTTCGCGCGTATGTTCCTCCATGACTTCCGCGGTCAGCCCGGCCACTCGCCC
>JBLMXX010000320.1:0-3938 GCA_050257995.1 Acidobacteriota bacterium
TTACATCCAGCATGACTTGGTCCGCTGTGATCTCGGGCTCGGGAACGTTCCTGATCTCTACATCGCCATCTTGATGGCTGAATTTCACGACCGCCTGCATGCTAAATGACTCCTCACTACCGGTTTAGATTCTCAAAGACAAGCCGATTTATCCATCAGGGAAATACCTGCTGCGCATCCGCTTGAGGAAATCGATGGACTCGCTCATCTCTTCCATTCCATTCATCCCGTCCTCGATACTGACCCAGCCTGAGTAGTTGACGCTTTTGAGAATGCTGAAAATCCGGTCGTAATCGTTCGTGCCTTTTCCAGTGACACCATGTTTGAGAGAGGCGGGATAGCCCAGAGTCCCATCGGCTTGCCGCAAATCCTCAATGCGGGTGCCGGGTTCCAGGTAGCGGTCACTCGCGTGCATGGTTTTGACACGGTCCTTGACCGCTTCCAGGAGTTTGATCGGATCATCGCCCGCGACCAGGGCGTTGGACGGATCATATTGGACCCCAAAATATTTCCGTTCCGGAATGGCGTTGACGATTTGAAGGAACACGTCTTGCTTTTGCGCAAATTCGCGATACTTCCAAAAGCCATCTTTGAAATGATTTTCCATTGCCAATACCACATCATATTCGCGGGCGACGGGAAGCACGGCATTGATACATTCGAGCACCCATTCGATACCCTGTTCGAGAGCTACTTCGGGATAGGCTTGACCGCTGAGCACGCGACAAGCCGCCCCGGGACCGCCCAACCGGCGGGTGACGCGGACCATCTCGGATTCGTGCTCGACGGAGCGTTTGCGCGCATCGGGATCGGGGTCAGTAAAGTTGGGTGAGCAGCACAGCATGGGCATCTCAAAGCCGGCGCCGCGGATGGCATCGCCAACCGAATCGATGTAGGTGTTATCAAGACTGGTAAAAAAACCTTCGTACATCTCCAGCCCTTCAGCGCCCAGAGACCGGGCCATCTCAATCCACTGGAAAACCGTCATCGTCCGGTCCTGGCTGATGGCATCCAAATAGCATTTAGGGAAAGCGGAAATCTTCATTGGTTGACTCTACGTCTGGTCGATTGGCTGACAGCTTGCACGCTTGACGAGTTCCGCCTTGATGACAATATCGGCGAGAGTTGTCGGGATACTCGAGTCCTTCTTGCCTCGGCTGTTCTCGATCGTGGTCAGCAATGTCTCTACCGCCGCCTCGCACATCTTGGCTACCGGCTGGCGAATGACGGTGAGCGGTGGAGTGAAAAAAGGCGCCCACGGATGGTCGTCAAAGCAGATAATGGAGAGGTCTCTCGGGCAGGTCAGATCCTGTGCCTGGAGTGCGTGTAACAGACCCAGCATCATATTGAGATTGGTGGCAATAACGGCCGAGGGTCTATTTGGCAAGGTCAGCAAATGCTGCGCCCCGGCAAATGCCGCGTTGACATTCTGATCGGTGATCGCGATCAGGGACTCGTCGGTCGCGATCTGGTGCTCGGAGAGGGCCTGGCGGTAGCCGCTGAGCCGCCCGATGACGGTGGAAAGGGACGGGTTGCGAGCCAAAATGCCTATGCGGCGGTGTCCCAGTTCGAGGAGATATTCGGTGGCAGAGTGGGCGGCGTCCGCGTTGTCTGCCGTGATGCTGGTTCCATGCTTCTCAGGGGGCAGGCGGTCAATGAACACAAGCGGGATTTATCGTTCCACGAACTCGCTAAAGAGGGGCTGGGGGGCACCGGTCGGAGCGACGATCACACCGTCGACCCTGCGGGTCAAAAGCAGTTCCAGGTACTGGGCTTCTTTTTCGCTTTGCTCGTCTGTATTGCAGACGATGAGATTGTACTCTCTTGCAGATAACCGGTCTTCAATCCCACGGACCAACGCTGCGAAGAAAGGATTGGTGATATCTGCCACCAGCACGCCGACCGTGCGGGTGACGCTCGTCGTAAGGCTGCGAGCGATAGCACTTGGGCGATAATTCAAACGAGCGATCGCGTCAAGTACAGATTGCCGAGTATCCGGCATGACGGGCCGCGAGTTGTTGAGGACGTGCGACACGGTGGCGGTACTCACGCGGGCTAATTTGGCGACATCGCGAATGGTTGCCATGAGGTTGACTTTGTAGTTAACCGATTACGTAATCGGTTAACTACATTATATACGGTAGGGTGGATTCGGTCAAATTTGGCTCGGAAGCCCAGCGGTAGGAAGTAGGGGAGTGTGGAAGGAGGAAGGGGGCGTAGTTCGGCAAGGGAGAAAAAGGAGCCTTGGGTGTAAAAGAATGCTCTGGGTTTTTTAATGAATTTTTAACTTGACAAGAATGGGGTTTTCCCATATAATCACTTATTGCTCAATAATAACAATTCCAAATCGGGCGCGGGGCGCAGTTGTCGCGGTCGGTAATTTTTGTTGTCAAGGGCGAAAAGGTTTTGCCTTATTTCCGCACTGATCTCATCCGGTCGGTCGCTCTATTTTTGCTCTCTTTGTCTTTCCTCTTATCGCCTCGCCCGGCGAGGAGACCGCGCAAAGCAGTATTATTTCCTCGCCACCGCTCCGATTGGGAGAGGGAATTCGGTGCGACTTGAATTCCAGCCCCATCTCTCCCCGTACGCGTCTGGTCGAATTAGGTCGTCTAGACACGCACAAGCCTGATTGCCTGTTGTTCTGAGCAGTTAAGTGTCTCTTTCTTCCCCGGAAGTCCTTTTCGCGGGGATTCACAGCGAAATCAACGTCGAATCCCCGGTGACAATGTGGATTTGCCACGGCAAGTAAGCCAAGAAGCAGTTAGGATGTCTCGCGCATGAGTGCGCGGGCTGAAAAACGCGCGTCTTTATTGGCGGATTAGTCTTAGGAGTATGGTGAATGAGTCAACTAACGATGACGGCAGCGGTCACCGGCCTGCAACCGGACCAAAAGTCGTACGCCCGCATTCCCGACGTCCACAACATCCCCACTCTCATCAAAGTCCAGATCGAGTCCTTTGAGTGGTTCAAAAACGAGGGTCTGCGAGAGCTCTTTGACGAGATCTCGCCGATCGAGTCTTTCAACAAAGAGTACAGCCTCTATTTTCCGGGCGATAACGAAGCCGCCCGCAAGTTTGGCCTGACGTTCTGGTTCGGCGAACCCAAGTATTCCGAGCCCGAATGCCGCGAAATGGACATGACTTTTGCGGCGCCGCTTCACCTAAAGGTGGCGCTGGTGAACAACCAGACCGGTGAGGCAGCTAGCCAGGAAGTCTATATGGGCGATTTCCCGCTCATGACGGAACACGGTACCTTTGTTATTAACGGTGCCGAGCGCGTAGTTGTTTCACAGCTTATTCGGTCGCCCGGCGTCTATTTTACCGCTGCCGAAGACCGCGCGACGGGGCGAGTGCTCTGTTCAGCCAAGTTGATCCCGAACCGTGGGGCATGGCTGGAGTTCGAGACCTCCAAGCGCGACATTGTTTCCGTCAAGGTCGACCGCAAGCGCAAGATTCCGGTTACGATGCTGTTAAAGGCCGTGGGTGTAGGCGATGCCACCGACGAAGGGCTGATTAACATCTTCGCCGGCGCGGACAATAATGCCGAGCACGAGTATATCCGTACCACGCTCGAGCGCGAGAGTCCCAAGCTCACGAATGTGGACGAAGCCGTTCTCGAATTCTACAAGAAACTTCGTCCGGGCGACCCGCCGACGCTGGACAACGCCAGAAACTTTTTGACCACCCTGCTTTTCACCCAGCGCCGGTATGACCTTGGCAAAGTAGGGCGGCACAAGCTAAATCGCCGCCTGTACGGCACGGATATTCCGGCAAACCAACTGCCCCAGGACCGCACATTGCGCGCCGACGATTTGGTAAAGGTCGTCGAGCACATGATCTTGGTCAACAACGGCGTCTTTGGCGGTGACGACATCGACCACCTGGGAAACCGCCGCGTCAAGACCGTGGGTGAGTTGATCCAGAATCACTTGCGGATCG
>JBLMXX010000321.1:0-8934 GCA_050257995.1 Acidobacteriota bacterium
GCACGGCGCGCGCCAAGGGCGTGGTCGAGCGAGTGGTCATTCTCAAGCATGGACTGCGGAATGCCTTGATCCCGGTGGTTACAATCATCATGCTCTCCATTCCCGGCCTTTTCACCGGCGCCATTATCACCGAAACGATCTTTTCCTGGCCCGGGATGGGACGGCTCTTTTTTGACGGCATTTCCCAAGTGGACTGGTCTCTCGTCCAGGGCATTCTCGTCATCACGGCGTCGCTCGTGGTTATCTGCAACCTGCTCGCCGACATCTCTTATGCATTGATTGACCCGCGCATTCAGTACAGCTAGTCCCACTTCCCATCTAACCCGTGGGAATCGGGGCAGGAGGATATATGGCAGTTGGTGCTCCCGCGATCCAGGTCGAAGAGATATTTCCGCAGGAAGAATCCGTCGGTCAATGGGGGATGGCGTGGCGACGCTTGCGTCATCACCGCCTGGCCATGATCGGAGCGGTCCTGCTCGTGTTTTTTACTTCCATCTCATTGCTCGCTCCCGTGCTGGCGCCGTACGAATATGATGCCATAGAACTGCGGCTGGCTTTCAGCGCACCCTCCGCTGAACATTGGCTTGGAACGGATGCTTTGGGGCGCGATATTGTGACCCGCTTGATGTATGGAGGACAGATCTCTTTGACGATTGCGCTGATCGGCGCGGTCCTCTCGACCGTGCTTGGCGTTATCGTCGGCGCCGTGGCAGGCTACGCCGGTGGCTGGCTGGACACGCTGTTGATGCGCTTTACGGATATCATGCTGACCCTTCCCGTGCTGCCGCTGCTTCTGATCGCTTCCCAGAGTCTCAGGCAGTTCGTCCAACTCCAGCAACTGTTTGGACAGACGTTGAGCGTGGTCGTCATTATTATTGTCGTCGTCGTGTTCGGCTGGATGCGCGTGGCGCGACTGCTTTATGGGTCTATCCTTTCTCTCCGGCAATCCGAATATGTGGAGGCGGCGCGCGCGCTGGGGGCATCGTCCGGGCGGATGATCTTGACGCACCTTGTGCCGAATTCACTTGCTCCCATTATTGTCGCGGCCACTCTGGACTTTGGCGCCATCGTCGTATACGAAGCCACTCTGAGTTTCCTCGGATTTGGAGTGACGCCTCCGACCCCAAGCTGGGGGAATATGCTCACCGACGTTCAACGCTTTATGATCCGCGATCCCATGCTGGCAATCTACCCCGGCATGTGCATCTTTCTCACGGTGCTGGGCATCAACTTTATCGGCGACGGCCTGCGGGACGCGCTCGACCCGCGATTGAAAATCTGAGTCGACAAGGCAGAAAACTTGGCAGACAATCCTAATCTCCTCCAGGTCAAGGACCTCAAGACCTATTTCTATACTTCTGACGGAACCGTGCCCGCCGTGGATGGAGTTAGTTTCTATCTCAAAGAGGGTGAAACACTGGCTATCGTGGGCGAGTCGGGCTGCGGCAAATCTGTGACCGCGCTCTCGGTCATGCGCTTGATCGCGTCTCCCGGCAAGATCATCTCGGGGGAGGTTATTTTTCAGGGTATGGACTTGCTCAAGCAGCCTGAAGATGCGATGTACATGATTCGCGGCTCGCAAATTTCGATGATCTTTCAAGAACCGATGACCTCCCTCAACCCTGTTTTTACCGTGGGCGATCAGATTTCGGAAGCCTTACTGATTCACCAGGGCATGGACAAGCAAGCCGCGCGCACCCGCACGATTTCGCTCCTAAAACAAGTCAAGATCCCCGAGGCGGAGAAACGTCTATCCTCCTATCCGCACGAGATGTCGGGCGGGATGCGCCAGCGGGTCATGATTGCCATGGCTCTGGCATGCTCGCCGAGTCTTTTGATCGCCGATGAAGCCACGACCGCGCTGGACGTCACGATCCAGGCGCAAATCCTGGAACTGATGAAAGAGCTCAGGGAAAATCTCGGACTGTCCATCATGTTGATTACACACGATCTGGGCGTGGTGGCGGAAATGGCGGATCGCGTAGTCGTGATGTACGTCGGCAAAATTGTCGAAGAGGCAGATGTTAACACTCTGTTCAGCTCGCCCAAGCATCCGTACACTCAGGCGCTCCTTTCCAGCATCCCCACACTGCAAACATCCCGCGAGCAACGTCTGAACGTCATCACCGGTAGTGTCCCGAACTTGAACCGTGCCCTGCCGCCGGGTTGTCGTTTTGCGCCGCGCTGCTCCTATGCATTCGACCGGTGTCGCGAAGAAGAGCCACCTTTGATACCGGCGGGCAGAGGTCATACGGCTCGCTGTTGGTTGTTAGAACCGCAAGGCAATTTCAAGCCTCACTCTGCCCCCGTGGCTTTCGTCGTGGGCTCGTCCGAAAATCCGGGTCCTTGACCCTGGGGAATAAATCGACATGAACCAAAATGGACATGCCTTTCTCTCTGTAAAGGACCTGGTCAAATATTACCCGATCCGCGGCGGATTGATGTATCGCACCGTCGCCAACGTCCGAGCGGTCGATCACGTTTCTTTTGATATCATGCCGGGAGAGACCTTTGGCCTAGTCGGCGAATCGGGCTGCGGCAAGACCACCACAGGCCGGACGATCCTCCGGCTCGTTCCCCCGACCAGCGGGCAGGTCTCTTTCGAGGGCAAGGATTTTTTCAAACTGGGCGGCGGTGAATTGAAACAAGCCCGCCGGAATATGCAGATCATTTTCCAGGACCCGTTCGGCTCGCTGGATCCGCGTCTGCCGGTCGGCGCGATTATCCGCGAAGGGCTCGATATCCATGGGGTTGGGAGCAAAAGTGAACGTGAAGACCGCGTCCGTGAGATCATGAAAATTACGGGTCTGCGACCAGAATACGCGAGGCGATATCCGCACGAATTCTCCGGCGGACAGCGCCAGCGCATCGGGATCGCACGCGCGCTCGTCTTGCATCCCAAGTTCGTGGTATGCGACGAGCCGGTCTCGGCGTTGGACGTCTCGATCCAATCACAGGTGCTGAACCTGCTGAACGATTTAAAGCGCGAATTCAAATTGACCTATCTTTTTATCGCCCATAACCTGGCCGTGGTGAAATATATCAGCGACCGGATTGGCGTCATGTATCTCGGCAAAGTCGTCGAAGTTGCCCCCAGCGCCGAAATCTATTCCAATCCCGCCCACCCTTATACTAAAGCGCTCGTCGCGGCCATTCCGCAACCCAATCCGGCCCTCCGGCAGAAACGTCCCGTTCTGACGGGTGATCTCCCTTCGCCGGTGAACCCACCCCCAGGGTGCCGGTTTCACACTCGCTGCCCGATCGCTCGAAAAGAAATCTGCGCCGTCGAAGAACCGCCGTCGCGGGAGATTGCTCCGGGACATTTCGCCGCGTGTCACGCGATTGGGAATTGGACATAGCAACGAATTATGAATCGCAGAGAATTTCTGCGCGTGGCGGCGGGCGGCTTGGCTCTCGCTTTTCAAGCGGCTTGCCAGGCAGCGGTGTCACCGTCGTCTGCGCCTCAGCCGCCGCAAACCCCGTCCGCCGAGCAGGGCGTCCCCCCACCGGCTGCCCAGGTGAGCGCCCCTACGCCGGACCCTAATCTCGCGATGCCGAAACTCGATCTCCCCCTACCGTTGCAGACTACGCCGCTTGACCAGTTCTATGTCACCACATTTTCCACCGTTCAGCCCGGATTCGACCCGAAATTCTGGGAGTTTAGTCTCGACGGTTTAGTCGCGCAGCCGCTCAAGTTCAATTTTGAGGAAATGCGCGCCCTACCTGCCGTAGAGGTTATGCGCACGCTCGAATGCATTGGCAACCCGGTCGGTGGAGGGCTCATCAGCAACACGACCTGGAAGGGGACATCCCTCAAAGAGTTACTCCAGAAAGCAGTTGTAAAGGGCAGCGCTAAATACCTGGTCATGGACGGCGCAGACGAATACTTTACCTCCGTGCCTATCGAACTCGGGATGAATGACGAGGCGCTGCTGGTCTATGAAATGAACGGTCAGCCGCTGCCACCGCAACACGGTCAGCCACTCCGAGTCCTGCTGCCCGGCGTCTATGGGCAAAAGCAGCCCAAATGGATTACGCACATCGGCGTGAGCGATCAGTATGTGCAAGGTCCTTGGGAGAAAAAGGGCTGGTCGGATACGGCGGTCATCCGTCCCAATGCGCGCATTGACCGCCCCATCGATGGAGCCGTTATTACGGGCAAGCGGGACGATATCTTCACAATCGCCGGGATTGCATTCTGCAGTTCACCAGGGGTTGCCCGCGTGGAGGTCAGCACGGACGAAGGTGCTAGCTGGAATGATACAACGCTCACGCGCGCACCCTCCCCCTTTACCAATTTCGTTTGGACGCGGTGGGGTTTCAACTGGCATTTGCCGGAACGCGGCCGGTACACTCTCCTGGCGCGCGTTACGGACAGTGCGGGAAACGGGCAAAGTGAGGCGAGCTTTCGGATTTTCCATGACTCGTTCCCGGACGGTACGAATGCGATCCATAGTGTAATTGTCACAGTAGAATAGCCGGCGCAGACCCGGGGTGTAATGTGGCAGGAGATACCGTCCGGATCAACCTTAAAACGTTGTTTTTCTCGCTGATCGCGTTCATCGTGATTGTCATTTTCAGCATTGGGGCGATCACGAACGGCGATCCTCTATGGTTTCTGCCAATATTTAACGCCACACCCGCGCGCATTACCATTTACCGGAACGGGTGCGTCAGGATCTTATCACCGGGACAGCCCGAGTTCGACAACCTGACGCAGGTGATCAACCAGTCACTCACCCAGGTCGAAGGGTTTAGCAACAGCTTCGGCCTTTCCTCCGATTCACTCAAGGATTATCGCGACCAGCAGCGCGCTGTAGAGATATACTATACCGAGGATGTCACGATACATACGGGCTATCGTTTCGGACATCCGGATTCCCTCTTTATTCCTCTAGACTCTTATTTTGGCGAAACTCGGTCGGTATTTGGCGGGCACAAGGGCGACTATTGGGCCGGTGCTTTGCGCTTGAAATCCAACGACACCCTCCAACGTGCCGTTGAATCAGTTCCGTGTCCTCCCTAAAGTACGCGTCCTTTTAATTGACTCTGCGTTCGAATCTCCATATAATGGAGATAATCCCGCCTGTCTAGCGCTATAACTTTTCTCCTGCTGCTCATTATCCTCTGGCTATTACGACCAAGGATCCCTGGCTGATTGTTTTCCCGGGTCTGGCCATATCTTTAACCGTGCTGTCCGTATTTCTCCTTGCCGATGGATTGCGCGATGCGATGGACCCGCGACTGCGGAGATAAACCTCGCGCAAGAGTGTGCATGGTAGACCATGGGAGCGACGGGTGTATTCTGCGAAAGGGATAATGCGAAGAGCAATTGTTGGCTCAATTCTGTTCAGTGTACTCATCGGGCTTGCTGCGTGCAGCGAGCCCCTGGTTCCCGGCGCGCCTACTTTGCAGCCCACTGCCACGCGCACCAGCATACCTAACGTACTGCCCACCGGCATCCCCCCCGCGGCTTCGCCGGCGGCCCCAAAGACCGCCGAGGTCCGCGTCATCCAATCACGGGATGCCGTGAGCTTCCACCCGTTCCTGGCCGTCGACGACGCGTCCGTCGCCTTTCAACGGCTAGTCTACGCGGGCGGGCTGTGGACCCGCGATCCTCAAACGCTCCAGCCCGTCCCCAACATGGCCGAGTCGTGGACGGTTTCGCAGGATGCCAAGACCTATACTTTTAAACTGCGCCAGGATATGAAATGGAGTGACGGCGAGCCGATCACGGCGGATGATTTCCAATGGACCTTTGACCAGGCCAGCAAGCCGGGGAACAAATATCCCTACCTTGAGAATTTCAAAGATATTGTTTTCTATAAGGCCAAGGACGACTATACCATCCAGGTGATCTTGAAGGATGCCACTTGCGTCGGGTTGATCACGGCGGATGCCGTAACGCCTCTCCCCCAGCATATCTGGGAAAAGCTGGATTGGAGCAACCCGTCTAAGAATCCCGAAATCCAGAGCCCCACCGTCGTCTCCGGTCCATTCCGGTTGAAGGAGTGGAAAAAGGGCGACCACGCCACGTTTGGCCGCAACGATACCTATTTCCGCGGCAGGCCCTTGATCGGCCCCTATACCGTCCAGATCGTGGCAGACCCGGCGCTCGCGCTGCAGATGCTCAAAGGCGGCGACGTGGATTCGGCTCCGGTCGGAATCGAGTCGTTCCGCGAAATCAGCCAGACCAACAGCCTGAAAGTCTATACGTGGACACCCGCGGAGGAGACCTGGGATTATGTTGGCTTTAACCTGCGCCGGCCTTTCGTGCAGGACGCCGATGTACGGCATGCGCTCTCCTATGCAGTCCCGCGACAGGCCATGGCGGACCAAGTCCTGGCAGGTCTCGCCGAACCGACCTACTCCGCATACCCGCCGACGAGCGGCGTATACAATCCCGGCGTGCCCCGGTATGATTACAATCTTGAAACAGCCAAAGCGATCCTGCAAAACGCCGGCTACACGTCCGATGCGAATCGCCGTCTGTTGGACAAGGCGGGCGTGCCGGTCAAGCTCAAAATCGTATACAATAGTGGCAATTTACAGCGACAGCAGATGGCGGCGATGATCCGCCAGGAATTTGCCAAACTCGGCATCGATTTGCAAGTGGTGGAGTTGGAATTCCAGGCGTACCTGGATTACTTGAAAAAGGCGCCGTTCGATTATGACCTCTACTTGTTGAGCTGGCGTGCTCCGGTCGATCCTTACTTTCTCTATCAGGTATGGAGCGAAGCGAATATTCCGATCTTGAATCCGGGCGGGTATATCAACAAGGATATAGAGCGACTGTACGAGGCATCCAACCACCCTCCATGCGATGCCGACTCGCGCAAAAAAGTGTTTCAAAAGATACGAAGCATTCTTTCGAATGATTCGCCTTACGTCTTTCTGACCTCTCGTCGCGGGTTTGCTTTCCTGAACCCGCGGGTCGTTCCAAACGAGCCATCCCGTCTCGGGATCGATTACCGGCTCGAAAAGTGGAGTTTGCGCTAGAGATAACCTGAGCCGATAAAGCCATGACGATAATTTCACCCAATACCTCGATTGACGATCTGTCGCTGGTGTTCCTCGACGTCGAAACAACAGGGCTGGAACCTCGCTACGGTGACCGCGTCTGTGAAATTGCCGTCGCGCGTGCGCGGCTCGACCTGGTGCAAACGACCTTTGCCACCCTGGTCAATCCTGAGCGTCCCATTTCTCCCGGCGCGGCGAGCGTAAACGGGCTGCGCGATGAAGACGTTCGCGCCGCGCCGCGATTCTCCGAAGTCGCCGATACCGTCCTTAAAGTCATGAGCGACGCTGTGCTCGTGTGTCACAATGCGCCTTTTGATCTCGGATTCGTCTCTAGCGAGATGCGGCGCGCCGGGCGAGAATTCTGCGTGCCGCCGGTGATCGACACGCTGCAACTGGCCCGCCGCTGTTATTCGTTCGCTTCGAACAGCCTGCCGCGCGTCGCGAGGGCCCTGGGCGTGCCGGCACCCAATGCGCACCGTGCCCTGGCGGACGCGATGACGACGCGGGAGGTATTCAATCGTTTCGTCGAGGATTTGTGGAAGAGAGGGGTACGGACCCTGGCAGATGTTCAAAATGCGCAAGGGGATTTGTCCCTTGTTACCGGATCCGCGGCGCAAGTCCCGCTACCACCGGAGATCGCCGAGGCGCTCTCCAGCGGCAGGCGATTATTTCTCAAATACGTGGATGGGAGAGGTGAAGAGACCGAACGGTGGGTTACACCCCAGGAGGTTTCGGGCATCGGCGAAGCCTTATCGTTAGTGGCGTTTTGTCACCTGCGGAAAGAAAGAAGGGTGTTCCGGCTTGACCGGATTGTGGAAATCCAGATTGAAATGTAAAGGGCAGGTCCGAGACCTGCCCCTCTTCTATTTAATCGCACTCTGGAGTTTCGCCAATTTAATCTTGTGTACAGACTTCCGAAGTCTCGAAGACTTCGGAAGTCTCATAAACTCAGTATCGGGCGTCACGCATGCTCCTGTGCTCGTGTGCCGGTTCGCGGATGAACAGGGTCAAGATGAAACTGACGACGCTGATGACGATGTCGCCGAGAAAAGCGGCCCAGAGCCCGTCGACCGTGAACCCGAGATGGAATTGCCCGGCGATCCAACCGGTCAAGGCGAGCATCAGCGCATTGACGACAAAGGTGAATAGGCCCAGGGTCAACATCATCAACGGGCAGGTGAGCACGGTGATGAGAGGGCGGACCAGGGCATTCACGACCCCAAAGATCAACGCGACGACGGCAATGGTTTTCCAATCGCCGTCGAATCTCAGACCGGGGATTCCGACCTGGGTGGCGGCGAACAACGCAATGGCGTTGATAATAAAGCGCAAAATGAGATGTTGCATGGCTTCTCCAGATTAGGGCGACGCACCCGGGGGCGCGCCGCCAATCGCTCCGTTATGCTTCTCCGCGAATCTTGCGAATCGCATCGTCCACACTTAACTCGCCGCGCGCGATAGCGTCGAGGATCGCCTGCCGTTCCGCTGAACCTGCTTCCGGTCCACGCGGCTTGGTCTCCTCCGGCGGCTCGGGGCGCTGTGCCTCCCGTTCTGCATGTCCCATCCGGCGATGCGGGTGGTGCCTGCCGTGATGGTGGATTCCAAATCCCGCCAGGGATTCTTCCACGGACTGCCGGGTCTCTTCGGCGATCCGCCGTCCCATTTCCGCAAAATCCTGTCCCATTCCCATGAAATCTTCTTGGAATTCGGGCCCGTGCGCGTGCCGGCTGTCCGGCGCGGCGCCCACGCGGAGGATCACGTCATCGTGCAAAGATTCGACTTGGACCCGCGCACTGCCGCTTCCGACACTGCCGCGCAAGTGGTTTACATCTCTTTCGATCACCGTGGTCAGGCCGAGCGCTACGACGTCGCCGTGCGGAGCGTCCAATTCGATATCGGCGCTCGCGTCCGCAG
>JBLMXX010000322.1:0-4690 GCA_050257995.1 Acidobacteriota bacterium
TGCTTGGAGGCAATCGGATCACAGCTGATAGCCAGGACCTGGCTATTCAACCCTTCGAACTCGGCGCGCTGCGCGTCGTACGAAGGGATCTGGCGGTCTCAAGTGGCGGTAAAGGCAAAAGGGTGAAAGGCGATCACCACGTTCTTCTGCCCGCGATACTCACTCAGCTTGACGTCGACCCGGTAAACGTCCGGCTTGGTCACGACGCCTGGCAGAGTGAAATCCGGCGCTACGTCTCCGACTTTAAGGGTAATTGGGTCTGCCATGTCTCCTCCGTGGGTAGGATTCTACGCCCCGATGTGGTCTACCTGATAATCCGGCTTTGCCGCGGGTGCAGGAAAAAGGACGTACTTTTGCGCTTCTCGTTCGGCACGGGTCAGGATACGCCGCTCCAATCCCTCTTGCAGGAACCAGGCGGCGGCGGCGACCACGATCCCGGCGGCAACATCTAATTGTGCAAATTGTTCACTGAAAAGAATGAAAGTGGCGACGGCGACAAGCGCGCCGACAAACAAACTGTTGAGCAGAGCGACGACGTCGCGCAGGGCTTCGAGCGCGGTACCTTTCCCCCGGAAGGAAGGAATGTCGTCGCAGGCGGGCCAGTAAAAGAATGGCGCCAGAGAGGAATCGTGCTGGACAAAGTACGAGTGGATGCGATTGATCGCCCGCAAGTATTCCGTCGCGCGCATCCGCCGCTCGACCAGGCGGTAGAACGTCAGCACGCCAATGATAACGACGGCGAGGAGAAACCCGATGCCGGGCCAGAGCAGGAGCGACATCTCGACGCGGAATTGCGCCACGCCGACCAGGACCGCCGCGCCCGCCGAAACTACGGTAAGATACAGCGAAATGCGCTTTTCCCCCAATTCGGAATTATACAGGTACAACGCGGCGAGGCGCTCGTGCTCGGCGATCATGATGCCGGTCGAAGGGTCTTCGGCTTGCTTCAGAGATTCGCTTGCGCTCGTCATCTCGTCATCACCTAAAAGTCGATTCCCTTTTGCGCGAAAATCCCTTTTTGGTAAGGGTGCTTGATCTCACGCATTTCTGTAACAAGGTCGGCTCGCTCGATCAATTCCGGCGGCGCGCCGCGGCCGGTAAGAACGAGATTGAAATCCGGTGGCCTGTCCTGCAACAAGCCAAGCACCTGGTCGATCGACAACAAGCCGGTGCTCACCGCGTTGTTGACTTCGTCCAGGATTAAGAGATCATAGTCGCCCGAGAGCATTTTCTCTCGCGCGAATTGGAGGGCAGCCGTCGCGGCCTCGCGATGCTCCTCCTCGGTATGGTGATCGTCGAGGATCCTATAAAACCCGACTCCCATCGGGATGATTTCAAGGTCGGGCGCCAGGCGCTTGGCCGTGTCGAGTTCCGCGTAATGCCAGGTGCCTTTCATGAACTGCACCATGAGGACTTGCCAGCCGCGTCCGATCGCGCGAAATGCCATGCCGAGCGCGGCAGTGGTCTTGCCTTTGCCATCCCCCGTGTAAACGATCACAAGCCCGTGCTTGCCTTTTTCCTTCATGGTGTGGACCGTGACCTGCCTTTACGTTCCCGACGGATTTCGACGCCCGCGTAATCGACAATCCCCGCGATCGGCGGAGGCGCTTTTCTCACCCGCACGAGCACCGCCTCCGCGGGGAAGCGGGTCAACAGAGTCTGAGCGATCGTTTCCGCCAGCGCTTCGACCAGGTGAAAGGACCTGGATTCGACAATCTCGCGCACCACCTGGTAGATATCGGCGTAGCTGATCGTGTCGGCGACGTCGTCGCTCGCGGCCGCGCGCGTGAGATCGGATGTGAGCTCTACATCCACGACCACATGGCCCCCGACCTGTCGTTCCGCACTGTCGACGCCGTGTCGCGCGAAAAAGTGTGCACCGGTGAGCAGGATTTTGTCGCTCATGTTAGCGTAACTAGACAAAAGATGGACGTGCCAACGGCGGATGATGCGCGAGTCACGTCGAAATCGATTCTAGCAGTAATGATAAAGGTTGTCAAACGGTTTGCTTTTAGGTATAATCGAAACAGAATCTCGCTTCTCCCAGTGCCCACGGCGAAATCAATGCGGCTTTAAGTGGGTCCCAGGCCTCATAGTTGAGGGGTAGTGGATGACAGAGTCGGTCTCGGCAGTTCAAAAAACTGAACCACACGCAGCGACCCAATCCCGCGTCTCCAAGCATCCGCACGTCGATTGGATCGGGTATGTGTACCTTCTCCCCGCCCTCGTCATCCTCACCGTTTTCCACATTCTCCCCGCCATCTATGCGCTTTGGATCAGCACCCAGGGTGGTCGCATTCGCAATTTCCGCTTTATCGGACTAGACAATTACATGAGCGCCCTGAGTGCACCCGAGTTCTGGGGTGCACTGCAGAACACGCTCTTTTATGTGATCGGCACGGTTCCCGTTACCCTGGCGCTGGGGCTCGTCGTGGCCTATCTCCTGTTCCAAAAGATCCGCGGGCGCGGAATCTACCGCGCCGTCTACTTTATGCCCCACGTCATCTCCGCGGTTGCTTCTGCCATCGTGTGGGCGTGGGTGTTTAATCCCAGCGGCGGGGTCGCCAACCGCGTGATCGAGTTGTTTGGATTGCCGGACCAGAAATGGCTCCTGGAATCGGACGGCATTCTCAAGCTCATCGGCGCGGGGATGGGTCTCGACGTGCCCATGTGGGCGCAAGGTCCGAGTCTCGCGCTCGTCTCCGTCATGATCTTTGCCGTGTGGCAGTCGCTGGGATTCGACGTGATTATTTTCCTGGCCGGGCTGACGAACATCAATCCCGAGCTGTATGAGGCAGGCAGAATTGACGGTGCGAACGGCTGGCAGTTGTTCCGCCATATTACGGTCCCGCTGCTCATGCCCACCACCTTTTTGCTCCTCGTGATTTCCATTATCGGCTCGTTCCAGGCGTTCAATCACATCTTTACGATGAACGTGGCGGCCTCTCAGCCCCTCGGCGGTCCGCTGGGGACGACGCGCACTGTCAGTATCTATATGTTCGACCAACTGTACAGCCAGAATCGCGCCGGGTACGCCACCTCCATTGCGGTCATTCTATCGCTCATCATCTTTGCGCTCACCCTCGTCCAGTTCCGGTTCTTTGAGCGAGGCGGGGAGGAGGGCAGCGCATGAACCGCGATCGCTGGCGCAAAGAGCTCACGAACCTTGGCATTCATGCGGTCCTGATCTTTGGCGCGCTCTTTATGATGTTCCCGTTCGTGTGGATGATCCTGGGGTCGCTCCAATCGTTTAGCGAGACGACCACGGGGGCATTTCTGCCTGCCACGCCGATGATCTCGAATTACGGCGATGCCGTCCGCGCCATGAACGGCTCTAAATTGTGTGAGTTCAACCCGGCCGATCCGCTCCTGATCCTCGATCGCGAAAAGGGCTGCATCCTGGTCCGTTACTTTTTCAATACTATCTTTATGGGCCTGGGCACGGTCCTGGGCGTGTTATTCACCGGCACCCTGGCGGGCTACGCTTTTGCGCGATTACATTTCCCGGGACGGGAGGCGCTGTTCAAGCTTTTGCTCGCCACCATGATGATCCCCGGAGAACTGACCCTGATCCCCAATTACGTTTTCATGGTCTGGTTTCCGACGCCGGAATCGTGGTTGGCAACCACGCTGGGCTTGCCGGGCGCCGAGCCGCACAATTGGATCGATACGTATTACGCGCTCATCATCCCCTGGATCGCCACGGTCTTTAGCATCTTTTTGTTCCGCCAGTTTTTCAAAGGCATTCCGAATGAACTTTACGATGCCGCGCTGCTGGACGGCGCCACGCATTCGCGATTCTTGGTCAGTGTGGTCATGCCGCTCTCCAAGCCGGTGCTCATCACGAGCGCCCTGTTGACCTTCCTCGGTACCTGGAACGCCCTCATGTGGCCGCTGCTCGTGACCAACTCGCCGGATATGCGCCCGATCCAGGTGGGCTTGCGCTTTCTGATCACGGAGGCGGGGACCCAGACCCAGCTGCTGTTGGCGGGAGCGACGATCACCATTATCCCCATCATCATCCTTTACCTGTTCTTGCAGCGTTGGTTTGTCGAAGGGATTTCGAACGTCGGCATTCGAGGATAGTGCGCCTGCCGCCGAAGGAGAGAGGCTTTTAACGACCGGGTAGGTTTTGGCATACACCATTAGTCCGTAAATCTCTTCAGGAGGAGAAGTCACCCATGAAAGTCAAGACGATGTTCTTGCTGACATTGCTCGTACTCATCGCGCTGGCGGCTTGTGCTCCGGCGCCCACAGCGGTGCCGACGGCCGCTCCGCCGACCGCCGCGCCCAAAGCGACGGAAGCCCCCAAGGCGACGGAAGCGCCCAAGGCGACGGCCGTGCCGCCGACGACAGCGCCGACAACGGCGGCGCCCGCGGCAACTACAGCGCCGACTCAAGCCGCTGCCACCAAGGCGCCTGCCAACACCCCGGCGCCCACCGCGACGCCCCCACCGCCGGCGGTGACCGCGGCGCCCAACGCCATCAAGATCCAATTCTGGCACTATTTCACGGACCCGACTCAGGTCGCCGCGATTCAGCGATTCGCCGACAAGTTCAATGCGGCGAATCCACAGTACTATATTGTCCCCACGCTCCAGGGGAACATCAATGACCTGAACAAGAAAATCAATGCCTCGATCACGGCGAACGCGCTGCCGGACATGGCGACCGGCAACCCGGGCGACCT